>NZ_KB906503.1:0-260302 GCF_000381445.1 Thioalkalivibrio sp. ALE22 | reverse complement strand
AGAAGGCGCTGGATGTCTGAGCGAAGCGCAGCGTAGCGAGTTCAGCGCCGCCGGCCCGAGGGCCCTGGAGCAAGGTTCCCGGGCGAAATCCGGGTGCCCTTCTTTGGGCACTTTCTTGGGCAAGCAAGAAAGTGCCTCGGGGCGCGCTGGCGAGTCAGCGCAAGGCAGTATGTGGACCGGAGCCACCGTAAACACCGGATGCCGAACCAGGACCAGCCACAGCCAGACGGCGGGGGAAGCCCCAAAGGTCAGGCGATGAGATGGGTGGCGAGGGCAAACCACAGCGGCAGGGTGATCAGCGACAGCGCCGTCGTCAGCGTCACCGCCGCGGCATAGAGCCCGGTATCCAGCCGGAAGCGATCACAGAACACCAGCCCCAGCACCATCGCCGGCATCGCCGCCTCCAGTACCGACCCGACACCGGGCACCCCCTCGAGACCCGTCCACAACACCAGCCCGAGGGCAAAGACGGGAGCCAGGACCAGCTGGACCACGGCCACCACCGCCAGCGGCCGGGCATCGCGCCCGCGAAAGCGGTTGAACACCAGCGCCAGCCCCAGCGAGAACAGCATCAAGGGCGCCACACTGTCGGCCAGAAACCCGAGAAAGACATCCAGCCAGTCGACCAGCGGGACACCGGCAAGATTCAGCACCACGCCGACCACCGCCGCCCAGATGGACGGCACCGCCGCCAGGGCCCGGAGCGGGCTGCCGCCCCCGTACAGGCGCACGGCCTCGGGATCCCCGTAGCGCCGCGCCAGCAGCACCCCCAGGGTCAGTACCAGCGGCAGACAGGCGAACAGGTCGTACTGGATCGCCACCGCGCGCCCAGGGTCGCCAAACAGGCTGTCGAGTACCGGCAGGCCCAGATAGGTCGCATTGGGCCAGGCCGCCGCCAGCAGCATCGCGCCAATGGCGGCCCGTTCGGCCATGCACACGCGGCAGGCCAGCAACGTGACCCCGACCATCGCCAGGACCGTAAGGCCCGCCACCAGCGCGATCCGCAGGGAGTCGAGGCCCAGCGGCGCGACCCACAGCACCTGCAGGACCAGCGCCGGCAGCAGCAGGTAGTACACCAGGGTGGTCAGGACCCGGCGGGTGTTGTCGGCGTCCAGGCCGCCGGGCTGCAGTGCGCGCCACACCACGCCGGCGACGATCAGCGCCCCCATCTGGGTCATCACGCTCAGCATGACGGGCCGGCATCCTGGGGAGAGGAGGGCATGGTGAAGGCATCCTTTCGCGCCTGGAGGCGGGGTCGGGGCGGTCAGCGCCCATTCTACGGCGCCGGCACACGCCCCACACGAAAAAACCCGGCGGGGCGGGCACCCGGCCGGGTTCGGTCCTGCGGGCCAGGGCCCGCTGGAGACAGTCGTCCGGGGCGGTTTACGCGCCGCCGGCCTGCTGCTGTTCCTGCTGCTGGCGCTCGACGTCGGCACGCACCTGTTCCATGTCCAGTTCGCGGACCTTGCCCAGAACCTCGTCCAGCTGGCCGGCGGAGAGCACGCCCGGCTGCGAGAACACGATGATCTGCTCGCGGAAGATCATCAGGGTCGGGATGGATCGGATCTGGAAGGCGCCGGCGATGCCCTGCTCCTCGTCGGTGTTCACCTTGGCGAAGACGACGTCGGAATGCTTGCCGGAGGCCTCTTCGAAGGTCGGGGCGAACTGCTGGCACGGGCCGCACCACGGGGCCCAGAAGTCCAGGATGACGATGTCGTTCCCGGTGATGGTGGATTCGAAGTTGTCCTGCGTGAGTTCCTGAACGGCCATGATGGCGGGCTCCGGTTAAAAATGTACCGGAACCTTACCAGCCTCGCCGCCGGCTTTCAGGATTTCGATGCTGCGAGCATGGCCGCTCGCAGGCGCTCCAGGCGTTCGATCGGGTCGTCCGCCTCCAGCAACTGCTGCTTGATCTCGAGATCGATCGGCAGCAGCTCGGTCAGGCGGGCGGCCACCCAGGTCGAGTCGTCAAAGCGCCGTTCCAGGTGGGACCAGGGCGTCCCCAGCTGGTCCAGCAGGCGCTCCAGCAGGTCCGCCAGCGAGGCATAATCGACCGGGAGGCTCACCTCGGGGTATTCCGGCAGCGACTCCACCTCGCCCAGCCACAGGCCGTCGTCGGCGCGGCGGGGGTTGTGGATCACGCGGCGACCCTCGCCCTTCACCAGGATGCCCAGCAGGCCATCCGGCCGCTGATCCCAGTCCACGATGGCCGCCTCGGTCCCCACGCCGTAGAAACCCGCGGAGGGATCGGTCTCGGCCGGGAGCGCCCCGGATTCCGGGGCGGGCTCCGTCGCGACGATCACGAAGCGGCCATCGTCGCGCAGGCAGCGGCGCACCATGTCGAGATAGCGGGTCTCGAAGATGCGCAGCGGCAGCAACCCCTCGGGGAACAGCACCGTGTTCAGCGGAAACAGCGGCAGCGTGGTCATGCATCCTCTCCCGGCGGGACGGCGGCGCCCCAGCGCGGCACCAGGGCATGCTCGACATCGAGATGGTCCAGCACGCGGGCCACCATGAAGTCGATCAGGTCGTCGATGGACTGGGGCCGGTGATAGAAGGCCGGGTTGGCCGGCATCACCACCGCGCCCATGCGCGCCAGACGCAGCATGTTTTCCAGATGGATCTCGGAGAACGGGGTCTCGCGCACCACCAGCAGCAGCCGGCGCCGCTCCTTGAGGACCACGTCGGCGGCGCGCTCGATCAGGCCGCGCGAGGCCCCGGTCGCGATCGCCGATACGGTCGCCGTGGTACAGGGGCAGACCACCATCGCCTCCGGGACGGCGGAGCCGCTGGCCACCGGTGCGGTCCACTGCTCGGCCCCGTAGCAGTGGATCTGGTCCGGGGCCGCGCCGTAGAGTTCGGTGAAGTAGCGCGCGATCTCCACCGGACGGCCCGGCACGTCCAGGTCCGTCTCCAGACCGAGGACGACCTGGGCCGGCTTCGACAGCATCAGATGCACCTGAACCCCGGACTCCACCAGACACTGCAGCAGGCGCAGGCCATAGGGGGCCCCGGAGGCACCGGTCAGGGCCAGAGAGATGCTGCGCGGGCGTTCACTCATGCGGGCGTTCCCTGCAGGGCTTCGATCAGGCGCAGGTGCAGCCCGTCGAAGCCTCCGTTGCTCATGATGACCAGCGTATCGCCGGCGCGCGCCGTGGCAAGAATCCCCTGCAGCAGGGACTCGATATCGCGCGCCACGGACAGCCGCTCGCCGAGTTGCCGCTGCAGCCCCTCGGTGGACCAGTCGATCTCCGGGGCATGGTACAGGTGCACCGCATCCGCCTTTTCCAGCGCGGTGCCCAGGGCCTCCGCGTGCACCCCCATGCGCATGGTATTGGAGCGCGGCTCGAGGATCGCCACCAGGCGCCCACCCGGGGCCACCTGTCCGCGCAGCCCCTCAAGGGTCAGGCGGATCGCGGTGGGGTGATGGGCGAAGTCGTCGATCACCCGGATGCCGTCGATCTCGGCGCGGACTTCCTGGCGCCGCCGCACCCCCCGAAACTCCGGAAGCGCTTCAATCCCGGCGGCCAGGGGCACACCGGCATGGCGCGCCGCGCCCAGGGCGGCCAGGGCATTGGCCAGGTTGTGCCGGCCGCTCATGGACCAGGCGACCCGCCCGATCACGGCGCCATCCGCCAGCACCTCGAACTCCGAGGCATCGGCCTTCAGCGGGCGCGCGGCCAGCGCGGCGGACGCCCCCGAATCGGGATGGGTGCTCAGGTACTCCACCGGGGTCCAGCAGCCCATCTCCAGCACCCGTTCCAGCGCGGCATCGCCGGCCGGCAGCAGGATGCGCCCCTGGCCCGGCACGGTGCGCACCAGATGATGGAACTGCCGCTCGATCGCGGCCAGATCCGGATAGATGTCGGCGTGATCGAATTCGAGATTGTTCAGCACCAGGGTCCGCGGGCGGTAGTGGACGAACTTGGCGCGCTTGTCGAAGAAGGCGCTGTCGTATTCGTCCGCCTCGATCACGAAGAACGGCGCATCCCCCAGGCGGGCGCTGACCCCGAAATTGCCCGGCACCCCGCCGATCAGAAAACCCGGGGCCATGCCGGCGTATTCCAGAATCCAGGCCAGCAGGCTGGCGGTGGTGGTCTTGCCGTGGGTACCGGCCACCGCCAGCACCCAGCGGTCGCGCAGCAGGTGTTCGGCCAGCCACTGCGGCCCCGAGGTGTAGTCCAGCCCGCGCTCCAGCAGCGCCTCGACCACGGGCATGCCCCGCCGCATCACATTGCCGACCACCACCGGGCCCCGGTCGGGCAGCGTGTCCGGATCATGGCCCTCGTGCCAGGTGATCCCCGCCTGCGCCAGCTGGTCACACATGGGCGGATACAGCTTCTGGTCGGAGCCGGTGACGGTGTAGCCATGGGCCCGGGCGAGCTGGGCCAGCCCGCCCATGAAGGTCCCGCCGATGCCCAAGATGTGCAGGTGCCCGGCGCTCACTGGAACAGCCCGATCGCGGTCTGGGTGAGCACACTGGAGATCACGATGTAGCCCAGCGCAATGAGCATACCCACCAGTCGCATGCCCAGCCCCAGCGCCTGCTGCAGGATGTGGCCGAACACCAGCAACAGCCAGGCGAAGAGCACCAGCATCCCGAGCACGATGCCGGTGGCAACGTCCTCGGGCTCGCGCGCCGGATCAGGGCCGCCCGCCAGCAGCATCAGCAGCGCCATCAACAGCCCCAGCACCGCGCCCGTGCCTGCCATGGCGGTGAAGGTCTGGCGCCAGCGGTCCGGCACCCCGCGCAGACTGAGCACGATGACGACAAAGGCGTACAGGACCACCAGGTCCATCACGTTCAGCGCCAGCGCCTGGCCGAAGCCGTACAGCGGGATGCCGATCACCATCCCGGCGATCAGCGCGATGCCGACCCAGAAGATCAGGGTGCCGTTGTCCGCCGGCAGGTCCTGCGGCCCGCTGTGCAGGCGCAGGATGTTCAGCATCGGGGTCAGACCGTTCAACGCCCCTGCTCCTCGGCCTCCATGGCCTCCAGCGCCTCGAGCTCTTCGAGCTCGTCCAGCATCGCATCGGCCTCCTCATCGCCCATACCGCCGCGCACCAGGAAGTCGCGGCGCTGCAGGTAGCCCTGGCGCATCGCGATATAGGGGTCATCGGACAACTGCGCCAGCATGCGCTCGGTGGAGATCAGACCGGCGCGCATGTCGACCACGTCCAGCGCGATCAGGCCGATCCACCACCCCGTGTGATCGTCGCGCAGGTTGGTGTGATAGAGGGGATTGGTGTAGCCATCGACCAGCCGCGCCGGGGCATCCCGCGCCGTGCTCGGTCCGAGGAAGGGCAGTTGCAGGTAGGGGCCCCGTGCCACGCCCCAGGCGCCCAGGGTCTGGCCGAAGTCCTCGTTGTTCTTGTCCAGCCCCATCGGCGACGCCACGTCGATCAGTCCGAACAGCCCGAAGGTCGTGTTGAACATGATGCGCCCGGTGTCCGACGCGGCATTCTCCAGATTGCCCTGCAGCAGGTTGTTGAACAGGACGGTGAAGTCGTTGAGATTGGAAAAGAAGTTGCCAACCCCGGTCTGTACCGGTTGCGGAAGGCGCCGGTACTGTACCGCCGCGGGCCGCAGCAGGGACTCGTCGAAGTCCTGGTTGAACTCGAACACGGCGCGGTTGTAGGACTCCCAGGGATCATCCGGGTGACGGTCCTCGCTGGGCACCGTGGCGCAGCCGGTCAGGCCAAGAAACATCAGGGCCAGCAGGCCCGGTCGCAAGCGGGAGACAATGGACATGTAATTCCTTTCTTTCGAACCGGCGCCGCACCGGTGTCGCAGGGACCGCGCCGGCACGAAGCCATTCCGCGCAGGCCGGGGACCGGATCGCCCTCAGGATCCGGCAATCGGATGGATATCCGCCTTGCGCGCGAGCCCGACCTGGCCGCGACCCTGATCCTTGGCGTGGTAGCAGGCCCGGTCGGCGGCGACGAACGCCTCGTCCACGCCGGGAATATCGGGCCCCAGCTCGACCACGCCCACCGATGCGCCAATGGTGACGTCACGTGCTTCGACCTGCAACGGCCGGTCGCCGAGGGCCGAACAGATGCGCTGACCAAGAATACGCCCATACTCGGCGTTGGTGTCACGGGCAATGATCGCAAATTCGTCACCCCCGATCCGGGCCACGGCGTCATGGCCGCGGGTCAACTGGCGCAGGACATGGGCCACCTGACGCAGCAGGTCGTCGCCCACGCGGTGTCCATGACGGTCGTTGACCTCCTTGAAGTAGTCCAGGTCCACCAGCAACAGGCTGGCCACCGCGCGATTCTCCCGGGCCGCGTGCATCGCAATCTCCAGTTCGCGCTCGAAGGCGCGCCGGTTCAGCAGGCCGGTCAGGCCGTCGTGGCTGGCCTCGTGCACCAGGCGGTCGACCAGCCGGCGCTCCTCGGACACGTCCGTCAGCACCAGCAAGGTACGGACCGAACTGCCGGCGACCGGATCCAGGGCCGTGCGGGCGATGCGCACGATCAGTTCATGCCCGTCGCGCCGGACCAGGCGCGCATCCGAGCGTTCACCCAGGGCCTGGTCGAGCCGCTCCCCCCGGGCATTGTCTGGTAACAGCGGGCGGCCCGTCCCGAGCTCGCGCAGGTCGAGGAGCTGGTCCAGCGAGCAGCCCAGGACCTGATCGCGGGTCAGTCCGGCCAGATCCCGGGCCGCCGGGTTCACGTAGGAGATGCCGCCATGCGCATCGAGGGTGATCACTGCATCGGGGATCGCGTCCATGCTGCGTTCCAGGTTGTGCCCGGAGCGCCGCACCCGGGCATGGACCCGGGACACATACAGCAGTGCCACCAGCGCAACCGCCGCCAGCACCGACACCAGCCACAGGAGATGGCCGCGCAGCCAGGCCAGGACATCAAACGGCTGCGGGGCGTACAGACCCACCCCCAGTTCGTACATCAGGCCGTGCACGTCCTCGTAGGAACGCGGCGCGGCCCAGCCCCCGATACCGGCCGCCCGACTGGCCGGATGCCCCTCGTCCAGCGAGAGGGTCGCCAGCAGGATCGCGTGGGCGAGCCCGGCGTCCAGGTCACCGCGCATGGCCAGCGGCCACTCGGGATACAGTCGCGTGCTGGCGCGGTAGGTGAACGAGGGAAAGGCGCGTTCGCCGACCACTCGGACCTGATCGACCCGCGGATCCCCGCGGGCCTCGAGGTCTTCCAGGATGCCGGTGCGAAAGGTCGCGGCATCGACCTCGCCCTGCAGCACCCAGTCGAGCCCGCGACCGACCGGGAAGCCGGTGAACACCAGCGCCGCCAGGTCGCTTTCGACATCCAGACCGGCCGCCTGCAGCTCGCGCCAGGTCATCCACCAGCCCCCGAAGGCATCGGGGTGCACGGCCGACAGTCGCTGCCCCCGCAGGTCGTCCAGCTCTACCAGGTCCTCGCGATCGGCCCGCGTGATCACCACCGCGCCGAAACGATCCTCGTCACGGCCGACCTGGCGCGGCTGCATGGTAGCGATGCGGGAGATGCCGTGCTGCTGCTCCAGCATCACGTAGGAGCCGCTGTTGGTCAGAACCAGGTCAAAGCGACCTTCCGCTACCGCCGCCTGCAGCCCATCGTTGTCCACGGGTTCAAGTTCGAAGGACGCGCCGTCCACCTGCTCCGACAGGTACTCGGCGAACGGGGTCCAGCGGCTGCGCGCGACCTCGTCCCCGCGGTGCGCGAGGATCCCCAGCACCAGCCGCTGTTCGGCGGGGGCGTCGGCGTCGCCCGCTCCCGCGGCCGGCAGCGCACCGGGCATCCACCACCCGAGCAGCACAAGAAGCAGCAGGCCCGCCCCTCCCAGCCCCCACGCCACGCCGGTGCGCCCTGCCAGGGTACATCGGGACCGCGGAGGCTGGTGGTCGTGGTCCGTCATCTCATGTGGGCTTCCGGTTGCGGCTGGCGGCGATGCGCAGGCGCAGTGCGTTCAGGCGAATGAAGCCCTCGGCATCCTTCTGGTCGTAGGCGCCGGCATCGTCCTCGAAGGTGGCGATCGCGTCGTCGAACAGGGTGTCCTCGGAGCGACGACCGGCGACGATCACGTTGCCCTTGTACAGGCGCAGGCGAACCTCGCCGTTGACCACGCCCTGGGTGTCGTCGATCGCGGCCTGCAGCATGCGCCGCTCCGGGCTCCACCAGTAGCCGTTGTAGATCAGGCTGGCGTAGCGCGGCATCAGCTCGTCCTTCAGGTGCGCGGCCTCGCGGTCCAGGGTGATCGACTCCAGCGCGCGGCGCGCCTTGAGCAGGATGGTGCCGCCCGGGGTCTCGTAGCAGCCGCGCGACTTCATGCCGACATAGCGGTTCTCGACAATATCCAGACGGCCAACACCGTGGGCGCCGCCGCGCTCGTTGAGCTTCGCGAGCAGTTCGGCCGCGCTCATGCGCTCGCCATTGATCGAGACCGGGTCGCCCTTCTCGAAGCCGATGGTCAGCGTCTCGGATGCATCCGGCGCCGCCTCCGGGGAGACCGACCAGCGCCACATGTCTTCCTCGGCCTCGGTCCACGGGTCTTCCAGCGGCCCGCCCTCGTAGGAGATGTGCAGCAGGTTGGCATCCATCGAATACGGCGACTTGGTGCCCTTCTTGGCATAGTCCACCGGGATACTGTGCTGCTCGGCGTAGGCCATCAGGCGCTCGCGGGAATTCAGGTCCCACTCGCGCCAGGGGGCGATCACCTGGATGCCCGGCTTCAGCGCATAGGCCCCGAGCTCGAAGCGCACCTGGTCGTTGCCCTTGCCGGTGGCGCCGTGGGCGATGGCGTCGGCGCCGGTCTCCTCGGCGATCTCCACCATGCGCCGCGCGATCAGCGGCCGCGCAATCGAGGTGCCCAGCAGGTACTCGCCCTCGTAGATGGTGTTCGCGCGGAACATCGGGAACACGTAGTCGCGCACGAAGGTCTCGCGCAGGTCCTCGATGTAGATCTGCTTGACCCCCAGGGCCTCGGCCTTGGCGCGGGCCGGCTCGACCTCCTCGCCCTGGCCCAGGTCGGCGGTGAAGGTGATCACCTCGCAGCCATAGGTCTCTTCCAGCCACTTGAGGATGACCGAGGTATCCAGACCGCCGGAATAGGCGAGGACGACGCGATTGATCGAGGAGCTCATAAAAATGCCAATCCTTGTCTTAACGTGAAGATATAGTCGTTTTGGTGAACGGCGTCACTACCACGCCGGGGTACCGGAGGGCGCCGACGGCGCGGATACCGGGCGTTCGAGCGCTGCTGGGGCCGCCTCCGCCGAGGGCCCCTCCAGGCCCTGGCCCGGCTCCTGGGGCGCGCGATCTCGATCCAGCCACCAGATATCGCTGCGCCGCGACGCCGGGCGGGCACCTTCGGCGACCGGATCCACACCGGCCGCTTCGATCTCGATTCCCCGGGCCGGCACACCCGCTTCCACCAGGGCGTCCCGCACGGCCTCGGCCCGGCTGCGGCTAAGGCGACGGTTGAACGCCAGCGGCCCCGTGGCATCGGTCCAGCCCACGACCCGAACCCGGGGATTCTCTTCCGCCGTCAGGGTCCGCGCGGCCGCCTCCAGCTCCGCGCGTGCCTCGGCATCCAGACGATCACTGGCGGTCTCGAAGTAGACGCGCCAGCGATCCAGCGCAGCCATTTCGGGGGCGGCGGCCGGTTCGGCCTGCCCCGCGCGGCAGGCGCGAAAGTCCTGTGTGCGCAGGGCAAACCGGATGCCGCGGAAGTGGACCGACCCGTCACCATCGGGAAACTCGATACGGACGTCGTGCCCCGCCAGCAAGCGTGCCTTCAGGGGCTGGACCATGCCCTGGGGGACCCGGAACAGCCGGGCTCCTCGAGCCTGCAGACGCAGATCCAGCGGGGCATGTGTGGCCGGCCGCAGCCATTCCGGAGCACCCGTGCGCAGACGCGGCGCGGCATCCTCCGGCATCGCATACGGGGCCTGCCAGAAGGCCGCGGTCACCAGCCCGGGGCGCTGATCGAGACGCAGCACCCCTCCGTGGCGCACGGTCTGCTCGATACGACAGGTGGCATCGTCCTCGACGAGTTGCCAGTCACTGCGCTCCAGCGGATCGCTGTAGGGTTCGGCGCCGGCCGTCGCCACGCCGACACCCAGCACCAGGATCGGGAGTGCGCGACGCAGCCACTGGCTCGGGCCGGCCATGAAGGTCTAGCGCTTCTTCGGCGGCAGGATATCGGTGATCGAGCCGTGCGCGACCTCGGCGGCGAAGGCCACCGTCTCGCTGAGGGTCGGGTGCGGATGCACGGTCAGGCCGATATCTTCCATCTCCGCCCCCATCTCCAGCGCCAGCATCGCCTCGCCGATCAGATCGCCGGCGGAGGGCCCAACCAGGCCGGCACCGATCACCCGACCCTCGGCGTCGAACAGCAGCTTGGTCATGCCGTCCTCGGCGCCCAGCGCGATCGCGCGACCGGAGGCGGCCCAGGGGAACACGCCCTTGGTGTATTCGATGCCGTCGGCCTTCGCCTGTTCCTCGGTCACGCCCATCCAGGCGACCTCCGGATGGGTATAGGCCACCGACGGGATCGCGCGCGCGTCGAAGTGCACCTTGTGCCCGGCGATCACCTCGGCCGCCACCTTGCCCTCGTGGGTGGCCTTGTGCGCCAGCATCGGCTGGCCGACCACGTCACCGATGGCGAAGATGTGCTCGACATTGGTGCGCTGCTGGCTGTCGACCTCGATAAAGCCGCGGTCGGTTACCTGCACGCCCGCCGCCTCGGCCTTGATCTTCGCACCGTTCGGGCTGCGCCCCACGGCGACCAGCACGCGGTCGAAGGTATCCTCTTCCGGCAGGCCCTTGGCCTCGCCCTCGAACTGGCAGACGATGCCGGCCTTGGTGGCCTTGGCCTCGGTCACCTTGCTCTTGAGGAAGATGTTCTCGAAACGCTTCTTCGCGCGCTTCTCGAACGGGCGCACGATGTCGCGATCCGCGCCCGGCATCAGGGTGTCGGACAGCTCGACCACAGTCACCTTGCTGCCCAGCGCCTCGTACACGCAGGCCATCTCCAGACCAATGATGCCGCCGCCGACCACCAGCATGCGCTCGGGGATCTCCGCGAGATCCAGGGCGTCGGTGGAGTCCATCACCCGCTCGTCGTCCCAGGGGAAGCCGGGCAGCTTGATCGCCTGTGAACCGACCGCGATGATCGCGTGCTCGAAACCGATCACCTCGCGACCGTCATCGCCCTCAACCGCGATGCTGTTGGCGCCGACAAACTCGCCGACACCCTGCACCACGCGCACCTTGCGCTGCTTGCACAGCTGCTTGAGCCCGCCGGTCAGCTTCTTGACCGCGTTGCCCTTGTAGCCACGCAGTCCGTCGAGGTCGATCTCCGGCTCGCCGAACTTGATGCCCAGCGCGGCGAAGCGCTCGGCCTCGTGCAGCACCTCGCCGGCATGCAGCAGCGCCTTGGACGGGATGCAGCCAACGTTCAGGCAGACCCCACCGATCTGCGGGTAGCGCTCGACCATCACCACGTCCAGCCCCAGGTCCGCCGCACGGAAGGCGGCGGTGTAGCCGCCGGGGCCGGAGCCCAGCACCAGCACCTGGCACTGGCTGTCGGTATTCGGGTCGGCGGCCGCCTTGGGCGCGGCCTTCTGCGGCTCGCTCGCGGCGCCGGATTCCGCTTTGTCGGACTCGGTCTTGTCGCCGCCGGACACGGGGGCGTCATCGCTTCCGCCCGCGGCCTCGCCGCTGGCCTCAAGATCGAGGAGCTTGCTGCCCTGGGAGACCTTGTCGCCGACCTTCACGTGCAGCTTCTTCACGGTGCCGGCCTCGGGGGCGGGAACGTCGATGGTCGCCTTGTCGGACTCCAGCGTGATCAGCGGATCCTCCGGCGCAATCTCGCTGCCCGGCTGTACCAGGACCTCGATGATCTCGACGTCCTTGAAATCCCCGATATCCGGGACCTCGATGGTCTTGGTCTGGCTCATCCAGTCACTCCGGTTCGAATTGGCTTACAGCAACATGCGGCGCATGTCGGACAGCAGCGCGCTCAGCGTGGTGGCGAAGCGGGCGCCCAGGGCGCCGTCGATCACCCGGTGATCGTACGACAGCGCCAGCGGCAGGATCAGGCGCGGCTCGAACTCCTTGCCGTTCCAGACGGGCTTCATGCTGGAGCGCGACACACCGAGGATCGCCACCTCGGGGGCGTTCACGATCGGCGTGAACTGGGTGCCACCGATCCCGCCGAGGCTGGAGATGGTCAGGCAGCCGCCCTGCATGTCCGCGGGCTTGAGCTTCTTGTCGCGGGCGCGCTGAGACAGGTCCATCAGCTCGGAGGCGATGTCGACCAGGCTCTTGCGGTCGACGTCACGCACCACCGGGACGACCAGACCGTCCGGCGTGTCCACCGCGATGCCGAGGTTGTAGTACTGCTTCAGGATCAGGTTCTCGCCGGTCGCATCCAGCGAGGCGTTGAAGCGCGGGTACTGCTTGAGCGCGGAGACCACCGCCTTCATCAAAAACGGCAGGAAGGTGACCTTCACGCCCTTCTTCTCGTACTCGGCCTTCAGCGACTTGCGGAAGTCCTCGAGCTCGGTGATGTCCGCCTCGTCGAACTGGGTGACGTGCGGGACGGTGACCCAGTTGCGATGCAGGTTCTTGCCGGTGAGCTTGTTGATCTTCGACAGCGGCTGGGTCTCGATCGGACCGAACTCGGAGAAGTCGATCTCCGGCATCGGCTCCACGCCCAGGCCGCCGCCGGCACCCTGGCTCAGGGCGCGCTTCACAAAGCCCTGCACGTCCTCACGCAGGATGCGGCCCTTGCGCCCGGAACCCTCGACCTTGCTGAGGTCCACGCCCAGCTCGCGCGCGAACTTGCGTACCACCGGCGAGGCATGGGCCTTGCGGAAGGCCGACTCGTCACGGATGTGTTCGGTCGGCGACGGCCGCGGATCGGCCCGGTCGGCGGCCTTCGGGGCAGGCTGCGACTTCTCGGCCTCGGGGGCCGGCTCGGCCGGGGCCTCCGCGGAAGACGGCGCTTCCTGCTTCGGTGCCTCGTCCTTGGCGGAGGTGTCCTCGGCGGCACCCTCGTCGGAGGGCTCCAGTTCCAGGATCGGGTCGCCCTCGTTCACGCGGTCGCCGGCCTTTACCTTCAGCGCCTTCACGGTGCCGCCCTGCGGGGCGGGGATCTCGATGGAGGCCTTGTCGGATTCCAGCGTGATCAGCGGGTCCTCGGGGGAAACGGTGTCCCCCGGGCTGACGATGACCTCGATGATCTCGACGTCCTTGAAGTCGCCGATATCCGGGACGTGCACAGTAGTCGTGTTGCTCATGTCTGCTCCTGCCTCGGGTCCGGCGGCCTCAGGCCTGCAACGGGTTGGGCCGTTCGACGTCGATCTTGTACTTCTTGATCGCGTCACTCACGGTCTTGACCTCGACGGTCCCGGCATCGGCCAGGGCCTTCAGGGCCGTGACCGCGATGTGGTAGCGATCCACCTCGAAGTGGCGGCGCAGCGCGGCGCGGGTATCCGAACGGCCGAAGCCGTCGGTCCCCAGCACACGGTAGTCGGCCGGCACAAAGGCACGGATCTGGTCGGCATAGGCCTGCACGTAGTCGGTCGCGGCGACCACCGGCGCATCCGAATCACCCAGGCATTCCTCCACCCAGGATGTGCGCGGTTTGGCGTCCGGGTGCAGGCGCGCATGGCGCTCGGCATCGCGGCCGTCGCGGGCCAGTTCGTTGAAGCTGGTCGCGCTCCAGACCTCGGCGGCCACGCCGAAGTCCTGGTCCAGCAGTTCGGCGGCGGCAATGGCCTCGCGCAGGATGGTACCGGAGCCCAGCAGGCGCACCTTCTTTTTCTTGCGCCCGCCGGCCTGCAGCCGGTACAGGCCGCGGCGGATGCCTTCCTCGGCGCCCTTCGGCATGGCCGGCTGCGGGTAGTTCTCGTTCATCACGGTGATGTAGTAGAAGACGCTTTGCTGCTCCGCGTACATGCGGCGCATGCCGTCCTGCACGATCACCGCCAGCTCAAAGGCGAAGGTCGGGTCGTAGGCGATGCAGTTGGGCACGTTGGCGGCCATCATCAGGCTGTGGCCGTCGTCATGCTGCAGGCCCTCGCCGGCCAGCGTGGTGCGCCCGGCGGTCGCCCCCATCAGGAAGCCGCGGGCACGCATGTCGCCGGCGGCCCAGATCAGGTCGCCAACGCGCTGGAAGCCGAACATCGAATAGAAGATGTAGAACGGCACCATCGCCACGCCATGCGTGGAATAGGACGTGGCCGCCGCGATCCAGGAGGACATGGAGCCGGCCTCGTTGATCCCCTCTTCCAGGATCTGGCCCTTCTTGTCCTCCTTGTAATACATCACCTGGTCCTTGTCCTGCGGCTCGTAGAGCTGGCCGACCGAGGAGTAGATCCCCAGCTGACGGAACAGCCCTTCCATGCCGAAGGTGCGCGCCTCGTCGGGCACGATCGGGACGATGTTCTTGCCGATCTTCTTGTCGCGCGCGAGCAGGGTCAGCAGACGCACGAAGGCCATGGTGGTGGACATCTCGCGCTCGCCGGAGGCCTCCAGCAGACCATTGAAGGCATCCAGCCCCGGGATCTCCAGCGGGGTGGCCAGCGGGCGGCGCACCGGCAGGTAGCCGCCGAGGTCCTTGCGCCGCTCGTGCATGTACTTCATCTCGTCGGAGTCGGGGTCCGGCTTGATGTACTCGGCCCTCTCCACCTGCTCGTCCGACAGCGGGATATTGAAGCGGTCGCGGAACTGCTTCATGTCGTCCGCGTCCATCTTCTTCTGGCTGTGGGTGCGGTTCTGCGCCTCGCCCGCCGCGCCCATGCCGTAACCCTTCACCGTGTGCGCGAGGATCACGGTCGGCTGGCCCTTGTGCTCGGCCGCCGCCTTGTAGGCCGCATAGACCTTCACCGGGTCATGGCCGCCGCGATTCAGGCGCCAGATGTCCTCGTCGGACATGTTGGCCACCATGCGCTTGAGCTCGGGGTACTTGCCGAAGAAGTGCTCGCGCACGTAGGCGCCGTCGCGCGACTTGTAGTTCTGGTAGTCGCCGTCGACCGCCTCCATCATGCGTTTCTGCAGCAGCCCGTCGGTATCCTTGGCCAGCAGTGGGTCCCAGTAGCGACCCCACAGCACCTTGACCACGTTCCAGCCGGCGCCGCGGAAGATCGCCTCCAGCTCCTGCACGATCTTGCCATTGCCGCGCACCGGGCCGTCCAGACGCTGCAGGTTGCAGTTCACCACCCAGGTCAGGTTGTCCAGCTTCTCGCGCGAGGCCAGGGTAATCGCCCCCAGGGTCTCCGGCTCGTCCACCTCGCCGTCACCGACAAAGCTCCAGACGCGACGGTTCTCGGTCTGCGCCAGGCCGCGATCCTGCAGATAGCGCATGAAGCGCGCCTGGTAGATGCTCATGATCGGGCCCAGGCCCATGGACACGGTCGGGAACTGCCAGAAGTCCGGCATCAGCCACGGATGCGGGTAGGAGGACAGGCCCTTGCCATCGACCTCGCGACGGAAGTGGTCCAGTTGTTCCTCGGTCAGGCGGCCCTCCATGAACGCGCGGGCGTAGATCCCCGGCGAGGAGTGTCCCTGGGCAAACAGCAGGTCGCCACCATGATCGTGCGACGGGGCATGCCAGAAGTGGTTGAAGCCGACGTCATACAGCGTGGCGGCGGAGGCGAAGGTCGCGATATGCCCACCCAGCTCGGCCGAGGCGCGGTTGGCCTTGACCACCATGGCCATCGCGTTCCAGCGGATGTAGGAACGGATACGGTGCTCCACCGCGCCGTCGCCCGGATACTCGGGCTCCAGGTGGGTGGGGATGGTGTTCACATAGGCGGTATTGGCGGAGTACGGCAGGTAAGCCCCGCTGCGGCGCGCCTTGTCGACCAGCCGTTCGAGGAGGGCATGCGCCCGCTCGGGGCCATCCGTCTCCAGCACGGAGGCCAGGGCGTCGATCCACTCCTGAGTCTCCTGCGGGTCGATATCGTGTTCGGTCGCGTTCGGGTCCATGCGCTCTACCCCTGAAAACGGGTTGGAAGTCGGGTTGCCACTAAAGGGCCGGGCCACCGGGCGGTCGGGCATTTGCTACCATGCGCCGGTGTCGGGCGGGCATAAAAGGCGCAAGTATCCCGACTGTGCCGCCAACAGGTCAAGCGAAAGCCTTCTATGGCGCCGATCGTCGGGGAAAACTGAGGGAACGTGCGCAATCCGCCCCCATTCCGACCGGCCCAATGGAATCCGGACCGGCACCCGCCCCGACACCGCCCACATCCCGAACCAACGCCCCGCGCGAAACCGAGTACCCCAATGCCCGAATCCCTGCAGCTGGACCCCAACCACCGCCCGATGGCGAACCGCTTCCGCGGCTTTCTTCCGGTGGTCGTCGACGTGGAAACCGGTGGTTTCGACTGCCGCCGGCATGCCCTGCTGCAAATCGCCGCGGTATTCCTGCGTCGCGACGCGAACGACCACCTGGTGCGCGATCGCACGGTGAGCCTGCATGTGCGCCCGTTCGAGGGCTCGGAACTGGACCCGAAGTCACTGGAAGTGAACGGGATCGACCCCTACCACCCGCTGCGGGCGGCCTGGCCGGAGGATCAGGCCATGGGCAAGCTGTTCAGCGAGGTGCGCCGGGAGGTCAAGGTGAACCACTGCAAGCGCGCGGTCCTGGTCGGGCACAATGCCCACTTCGACCTGGGCTTCGTGCACGCGACGGCGGAACGCTGCGGCATCAAGCGCAACCCGTTCCACCCGTTCTCCAGCCTGGACACGGTATCGCTGGCGGCCCTGGCCTTCGGCCAGACCGTTCTGGCGCGCGCGGCCGATGCCGCGGGGCTGGGATGGGATACGGAGGCCGCCCACAGCGCCTCCTTCGACGCGGAAAAGACGGCGGACATCTTCTGCCAGATCACGAACCGCTGGCAGGACGGGGTCGGCGTACCGGCGAACGCCCTGCGTCTGCCCGATCCGGAAGAACTGCCACCAGGCAGCTGAGCCCGACGTCGCCCCCGTCATGACGAGGCGCCGCAGGGTCGGTGGCACAAAAGCGCGAAGGGCATTGAAAGGCCGCGGGGCCACCCGAGGAGATCGCCACGCCGCTGCGCGGCTCGCGATGACACAACCGCAACCCCGTCATTGCGAACCCCGCAGGGGTGAAGCAATCTCCCGGCGCGCGGGCACGAAGCGGGGGCAGGTGGCCACGTCAGGAGATCGCCATGGCCCCGGACGGGGCCTCGCGACGACGGATCTCGGGTGTGCCGCAGCCAGCGGCTGCGGCACAAGCCGCTTTAGCTCGCGGCGCGCTTGGCGTGGGCCTCGTCGACCATCTTCTTCAACTCGCCGCTCTCGAACATCTCGAGGGTGATGTCGCAGCCGCCAATCAGTTCGCCGTCGATATAGACCTGGGGGAAGGTCGGCCAGTCGGCGAAACGCGGCAGGTTCTGCATAACCTCCTGGTCCGCGATCACGTTCACGTAGCCGAATTCCTGGTCGCAGCGCTTCAGCGCCTCCACTGCACGGCTGGAGAAGCCGCACATGGGGAACTGCGGGGTGCCCTTCATGAAGATCACCACCGGGTTGTCTTCCACCTGCTGGCGGATACGATCCATTACGTCCATTACTGTACTCCGAGATTGGGTGCCGAACAGGGCGCCAGGCGGCAGGGCCCGACGCCCCCGGGTCAATTCCTAGTATAACGCTCAGACATTGAAGCGGAAATGTACCACGTCGCCTTCCTTGAGCACGTATTCCTTGCCCTCGAGGCGCCATTTCCCCGCGTCCTTCGCGCCCTGCTCGCCGTTGTGGGCCACGAAGTCCTCGTACCCCACCACCTCGGCACGGATGAAACCGCGCTCGAAATCGGTGTGGATCACCCCGGCCCCCTGCGGCGCGCTGGAGCCCTGGCGCACGGTCCAGGCGCGGACTTCCTTCTCGCCGGCGGTGAAAAATGTCTGCAGGCTCAGCAGGCGATAGGCGGTGCGGATCACCCGGTCCAGCCCCGGCTCTTCCAGCCCCAGATCGGCCAGAAATTCCGCGCGCTCCTCCGGGTCGAGCACCGCGATCTCCGCCTCGATGGCAGCGCAGACACTGACTACCTCGGCACCCTCCTCGGCCGCGCGGGCCTGCACTGCCTCCACCATCGCGTTACCCCCGGCAAACGAGGCCTCGTCGACATTGGCGATGTACATCAGCGGCTTGAGGGTCAACAGATGCAGGTCGTACAGTGCCCGGCGCTCGTCCTCGTCCAGATCCTGGGCCCGCGCAGGAATCCCCTGATCCAGGCCGGCCCCGACCTTCTCGGCGGCCTTGAGCTGGGCGATCGCGGTCTTGTCCTGCGACTTGGCCGCCCGTTCCAGACGCTTCAGCGCCTTGTTCACGGTCTCCAGATCCGCCAGCATCAACTCGGTGCTGATGGTCTCGATGTCGGCGATCGGATCGACCTTGCCGGCGACATGCACAATGTCGTCGTCCTCGAAGCAGCGCACCACCTGCGCGATGGCGTCGGTCTCGCGGATATGCGCCAGAAACTGGTTGCCCAGCCCCTCGCCCTGGGCCGCCCCGGCCACCAGCCCGGCAATGTCCACGAACTCGACCGTGGTGGGAAGCGTGCGCTGGGGCTTCACGATCTCGCTCAGCCGGGTCAGGCGCGGATCCGGGACCTCCACCACACCCACGTTCGGGTCGATGGTGCAGAAGGGATAGTTCTCCGCGGCGATCTCCGCACGCGTGAGGGCATTGAACAGGGTGGACTTGCCGACGTTCGGCAGACCCACGATCCCGCATTTAAGACTCATCGGGTTTCCTCGGAATTCGTGGCCGGCTTCGTGCTGCCGCCATGCAGATTGCGCACCGCCTCGTCCCAGCGTCCAGCCACCAGCGCAGGCACCTGATCCAGGGCCTTGTCGATGGCCTCCTCGATCGCCTGGGTATCGGCCTTGCCGGGACGGTCCAGCACGAAGGGCACCACATCATCGCGATGCCCCGGGTGGCCGATGCCGACCCGCAGCCGAGCGTAGTTCGGGCCGCCCAGGTGTCGATGCAGATCCCGCAGGCCATTGTGGCCGCCATGCCCGCCACCCATCTTCAGCCGCACCACGCCCGGATCGAGGTCCAGTTCGTCATGGACGACCAGGATGGCCTCGGGGGGTATACGGTAGAAATCGGCGCACTTGCGCACCGGCAGGCCGCTCTTGTTCATGAAGCTCATGGGCTTGAGCAGCCAGCAGTCGCCCGTGGGCAGGCTGAGGCGGGCCGCCTCGCCATCGAAGCGGCTCTCGGGGCGAAAGTCCACGCCATGCCGGCGGGCCAGGGTGTCCACAAACCAGAAACCCGCGTTATGCCGGGTTTCGGCATAACGCGGGCCCGGGTTGCCCAGCCCGACCACCAGACGGATCGGTTCGGGTTGGATCGCCATCGTTCAGGCGGCAAGCCGCAGGGGCTTACTCCTTGTCCCCGGACTCCGACTCGTCGCCGGAGGCCTCTTCGCCACCCGCGGCTTCCTCGCCACCTTCGGCCTCGGCAGCCTCGCCTTCCTCGACCTCTTCTTCCTCGGTCTTGGCGGCGCGCGGCAGCAGGACGCTGACCACGGCGTAGTCGTATTCCTCGCCATGCATCAGCGCGACACTCTGCACGCCTTCCGGCAGCTTCAGCTCGGAGATATGCAGGGTATCGCCGACATCCATCTCGACGACATCGATATCGATGGACTCGGGCAGATCGCCCGGCAGGCACTCGACCTCGAGCTCGTTGATCATGCGGCTGACCATGCCGCCGCCCAGCTTCACGCCCTTGGCCTCTTCCTCGTTATGGAAGTGCAGCGGCACGCTGACACGAATCGGCTGGTTGGCGCTCACGCGCATCAGGTCGACGTGGTAGATGGTCGGCTTGAACGGATGGCGCTGCACGTCGCGCAGGATCGCCTTCTCGGTCTTGCCGTCCAGCTTCACGCTGAGGATGTGCGAGTAGAACGCGTCTTCCTTCAGGTTATGGACCATCGCGTTGTGATCCAGCGTGATGGCCACGGCGTCCTTGTCCGCCCCGTACAGGATGGCGGGCAGCTTGCCGGCGCGACGCAGGCGGCGGCTCGCACTCGAACCCTGTTCGTCACGCTTCTCGGCTTCAATGGTAAAGCTCATGCTCATTGCTACAGTCTCCAAAATGAAAGGCGCTTCACCCGAAGCGCCCTGAACACACCCCGCCCGCGACCAGGCGGGGCGCTGAAGGGAGGCGAACCTCCCGAAATCTTCCGGCTAGCTCAAGACGACTAGGGAGACGCTGAAAAATCAGCGTCTCCCTAGTCCATGAACAGCGAACTGACGGATTCCTCGCGGTTGATGCGGCGGATGGTCTCCGCCAGCATCTCCGCCACCGACAACTGCCGGATCTTGTCGCAGCTCTGCGCGTTGGGCTGCAGGGCCAGCGTGTCGGTCACCACAAGCTCGTCAAGCGCCGAACCGTTTATATTATCAATTGCCGCGCCAGAAAGCACGGGGTGCGTGGCGTAGGCCATCACCGAGTGCGCCCCGTGTTCTTTCAGGGCCTTTGCGGCCTGGCACAGCGTGCCGGCGGTATCCACCAGGTCATCGATGATGATGCAGGACTTGCCGCGCACATCACCGATGATGTGCATCACCTCCGACTCGTTCGCGCGCGGGCGGCGCTTGTCGATGATCGCCAGGTCGGCGTCGTCCAGCCGCTTGGCGATCGCGCGGGCGCGCACCACCCCGCCGACATCCGGCGACACCACGGTCAGATCGCCCGAGACATGTCGCCAGACATCGCCCAGCAGCACCGGCGAGGCATAGATGTTGTCTACCGGGACGTTGAAGAAGCCCTGCACCTGGTCGGCGTGCACGTCGATCGTCAGCACACGGTCCGCGCCGACCGCCTCGATCATGTTCGCGACCACCTTGGCCGAGATCGGCACCCGCGCCGAGCGCACGCGCCGATCCTGGCGCGCGTAGCCGAAATACGGGATCACCGTGGTAATGCGGCCGGCCGAGGCGCGGCGCAGCGCATCCACCATGATCACCAGCTCCATGATGTTCTCGTTGGTTGGCTGGCCGGTCGGCTGGATCAGGAACACGTCGCGACCGCGGACGTTCTCCAGCAGCTCGACCTGCACCTCGCCATCACTGAAACGTCCGACGATGGCCTTGCCCATGGGCAGCCCCAGGTGCTCGGCAACGGCCTGGGCGAGACGCGGGTTCGCATTGCCCGCGAAGATCATCATGCGATTCTTGTCGACCACGGTTCGTCCCGGTCTGGATGGAGTGGGGCGGGCTGCGATATCGCCCGGGCCCCAGTATAGACCCCGGTGCTGGGCCGGGGTCTTGGTAGCTGATGACCCGTACCAACGGCGCGGATCAGGTTGTATGGCTGGGCCGGCAGGATGATGGCGCTGCGCGCCACCCTTCGGGCGCCACCTGCGGTGGCGTGCGCTCGCGGCTACGCCGCTCGAGTCGAACCCGGTTCTCATCCTGTCGGCCCTTTGGCCGGTGCCGCGGCGCCATGCGCCGCGGTTTCGTTGTATGGCTGGGCCGGCAGGATTCGAACCTGCGCATGGCGGGATCAAAACCCGCTGCCTTACCGCTTGGCTACGGCCCAATAACTCGCTGGACTCTATTGTACTGCCTGGCCGGCATCGTGCCCGGTCCATCCCGCGGATCGGCGGCGCCGATCGGGGCCGGCAGGATGATGGCGCTGCGCGCCACCCTTACGGGCCGTCACCTTCGGCGACGGTCGGTCGCGGCTGCGCCGCTCGCGTCGAACCTGGCGCTTAGCGGGATCAAAACCCGCTGCCTTACCGCTTGGCTACGGCCCAATAACTCTGGACTCATTCTGTCTCCACACCGCCTGGAGGCAGCCAGGCCCGCAGGGGCGACACGTTTACCAGCGGTGTCACCCAGCTGCGCCACGGAGCCGGCTGCGCGGACTGCGCCGCCCCAGCTGCCGCTTCGTCGGGGAAGACCCCGAACACGCAACCGCCACTCCCACTCAGGCGCGCCCGCGGCGTCTGCTCCGCCAGCCAGTGCAGCGCCCGATCCACCTCCGGATAACGAGCCCGCACCACCGGTTCGAACACGTTGACGAACCGGCTGGCGTCGACGGCGGACGAAATTGTCTCGGTGGGGCAGTCGCGTGTCAATTCCGCACACCCGAACATCGCCCCGGTGGCGACCGAAACCCCGGGGTCGATCAGCAGGATCCAGCCGGTATCCGGGGCCACGGCCGTGAGCCGCTCGCCCACACCCTCGGCCCAGGCTGCCTGGCCGACCACGAACACCGGTACGTCGGCACCCAGCTCCAGGCCGATCCCCACCAGCTGCTCGACATCACACCCCAGCTCGAACAGGGCATTCAAGGCCACCAGCGTGGTGGCGGCATCGGAACTGCCGCCCCCCAGGCCACCGCCCACCGGGATCCGCTTGTCGAGATGGATACGCACGCCAAATGGGGTCTTCGCCACCCGGGCCAGGCGCCGGGCCGCGCGCAGGCACAGGTTGTCGACCCCGTCGATGGCCGCGCCCGCCATCTCGAAGCGCCCCGCCGGCAGGGGCTCGAAGCGCAGGCGATCCTCCAGCCCGAGGAACTGGAACACCGTCTGCAGCTCGTGATATCCGTCCGCCCGCCGGCCGGTGATATGCAGGAATCGATTGATCTTGGCGGGCGCGGGAAAAGTGGTGTCGAAGGCCCCGCCCGCGACGGCCGCGGTCATGACGGATCACCACCAAGCTGCCAGCGACCGATGCGGGCCCGCAATTCCACCCCTTCGCGCTCCAGCACCATGGTGACCGGCATCGCCAGGCCGTCGATTTCCTCGAACTCGTTGTACTCGATGGTCCAGCCGGACTGGTGGATCTCCAGTGGCCGGCCGTCCGCGTCGACATCCAGCTGGTACGAGGCCTCGGGGTGGAGCAGGCCACGCACCCAGTAGACCATGCCGCTGACCGGGATCGACTCGCCCAGGACCCGCGCGACGAGCGCATCCGGGTCCTGCGCCTGGAAACGCTCGCCGGACCGGGTCACCAGCAGCGCGCGGCCGTTCTCCGACAGCGTCAGCCGGCCACCACCGCGCCCCATCGGGCCGGACAGGTCCAGCACGTGCTGACCTTCCTGCACCCGCCAGTTGAGCTGGGCGGACCAGTATTCCTCGCCGGAGGCCAGCCCCAGGCGCGCGACCAATCGCCAGCTGTCCAGCGCCTCCAGCTGTGCGGTGCGGGCCTCGAAGGCGGCCTCGGCGGCCGGCGAGGTATCCGCCTCCGGCAGGGGCGCGGCACAGCCACCCAGCAGAAGACCCAGGCCGACCAGCAGACCGGCCAGCCTCGCCCCGCCCGCAAGACTCTCGGGCTTCCGCATCCCCGCAGCCCGGCTCATTCGATCAGGTCGTTGCGTACGCGCTGCAGGCGTTCATGATCGGGCTCGCGCTCCAGCGCAGCCTCGAGGATCTCCCGCGCCTCGTCGCGCGCACCACGTTCCCAGAGGACGACGGCCAGATTGCTGGCGATCTCGCCGTCGTCCGACAGCGAGTACGCCCGGCGAAGCTGCGTCTCGGCCTCCTCCAGCCGGCCCAGGCGGTACAGCACCCAGCCGTAGCTGTCGATGATGGCGGCATCGTCCGGCTCCTGCTCGTAGGCACGCAGGATCAGGTCATAGGCCTCTTCATACCGCTCGGTGCGATCCGCCAGGGTGTACCCCAGCGCGTTCAGGGCCGCGACGTTCTCGGGATCGGACTCGAGGATCGTGCGGAAATCGGCCTCGGCGGCCGCGATGTCGTCTTCGCGCTCGTGGACCAGACCCCGCAGGTACAGCAGCCGGGTATCCCCGGGGAACTGCACCAGCCCGCGATTCAGCCGGGCGCGTGCCTCGGCATAGTCGCCGATCTCGCGCAGTGCGTTCGCCTCCGCCAGGTAGGCGCGGCGGGCCAGATCGTCGTCCACGCCCTGCTGCATCGACGCAAAAAAATCACGCGCCGCCTCCTGGCCCTCGTGCCGGAGCGTCAGGCGCGCACTGCGCAGGCGCGCATCGTCGGCGTGATCACCCCCCTCTACGCGGCCATAGGCGGCCAGGGCGGCGTCCGGCTCGTCGGCCATCTCGTGCAGCCGACCAAGGTAGTACGCGACATCGTTCTCGCGCTCCCCCAGTGCGTCCAGGCGCTCCAGGTAATCCCGGGCCGGCCCCAGCTGCTCTGCCTCCAGGTTCATCAGGGCCAGCGCCAGCAGGAGCTGGGTATCCTCCGGCGCCAGCTCCACCAGGCGATCCATCTCCTCGCGGGCGAAGGCGTCATCCTCCATTTCGGTCAGGACGCGCGCATAGCCCAGCCGGGCCTCGCGGCTCTCCGGGTGCGCCTCCACCGTCGCGCGCAGGGTCTCGATCGCGGCGTCCTCCTGCCCGGCCTCGCTCTGGGCGCGCGCATGCAGCAGCTGCAGCGGCACCGAATCCGGGAAGCGCTCGCTGGCCGGCCCGGTCACCGCCAGTACCTCCTCGCCCGGCTCGCCGAAGCGCAGCGCGGCCTCGGCCAGTACGCGGTGGACACCGACATCGTCGCTGCGCCGCTCGGCGAGCAGCCGCATGGTCTCCAGGGCGGCGGCCTGATCCTGGGCCTGGCCGATCACGCCGCCCAGCGTGGCGTTGGGGTCGCCACCCTGTACCACCACCCGATTCATCAGCGAATCCAGCTGCTCGGCCGCCTGTTCGGCATCCCCCGCATTAATCCGCAGCACCGTCGAGACCTGGCTGGCCTCCATGCTCTCCGGCGCGAGCCGCAGCCAGCGGTCGGCCGACCGCTGGGCCTGCTCGTGATCGCGCGCAAACAGCGCGATGCGCGTGGCGCGTTCGGCAATGGCGGGGTCGTCGCTCAGCAGAGCCGCCGCCCCGTAGTAACGCGCGGCCTCGGCATGCTCGCCGGAACGCACCGCGATCTCGGCGGCCAGCACGCTGAACATCAGCGCGGCCTCCGGATCCTCGGTCTGCATCAGCGGGAGCACCTCGGGGCGATCCGACTCCGGCGGTTCCGAGGCATCCAGTTGGGTGTGCGCGCAGCCCGCCAGGGAAAGCACGGCGGTCAGCGCGAGCAGGCTTCGAATCATCTTGTATCCAGTCGGCATCAGCACGGGCATACCGGGTGGGACGGGCCAGGCAGCTGCGGGGTTCCATCCCCGCCGCAATCCAACGCAAGCCTACAGCACAGTACACTATCGGGAAATTCGGCCACGCGCCCGCGTTTTCCGGCACAATACGCGCCAGCATGCTGTTCACTCTCGGGATCAATCACAAGACGGCACCGGTCGCCATTCGCGAACGGCTTTCCGTCAACGAGCACGAGCTCGGCGAGGCCCTGCACTCGCTGCGCTCCGGCGTGCTGCTGCCGGAAACCGCGATCCTGTCGACCTGCAACCGCACCGAGGTCTACTTCCGCGAGGGCGACCCCCACAGCGAACAGCGCGTGCTCGACTGGATCGGCGGCTACCACGGCATCGACCGCGACGAACTGAAGCCCTACCTCTATCTGCACCACGACGGCTCCGCCGTGCGCCACACCCTGCGCGTGGCCAGCGGGCTGGACTCCATGGTCCTGGGCGAGCCGCAGATCCTGGGACAGATGAAGACCGCCTACCAGCATGCCCACGACGCCGGCACGCTGGGGCGCTCGCTGGAACGGCTGTTCCAGCACGCCTTCGCCACCGCCAAGGACGTACGCACCCAGACCGCCATCGGCCAGAGCGCCGTTTCAGTCGCCTTCGCCGCGGTCTCGCTGGCACGCCAGATCTTCGGCGACCTGAAGCCCCTGACCGCGCTGGTCATCGGTGCCGGCGAGACCATCGAACTGGCCCTGCAGCACCTATCCGGTGGCGGCATTGGCAACGTGATCGTGGCCAACCGCACGGTCGAGCGCGCCCGCGCGGTGGCCGGGCGTTTCGACGCCGAGGCCATCAGCCTCGACCAGCTCCCGGACCGCCTGGCCGATGCCGACATCGTGATCTCCTCCACCGCCGCGCCGCTGCCCATTCTGGGCAAGGGGGCGGTGGAACGCGCCCTGCGCGAGCGGCGCCACAAGCCGATGTTTATGGTGGACATCGCCGTGCCGCGCGACATCGAGCCCGAAGTCGGCCAGCTCGAGGACGTCTACCTCTACACCGTCGACGACCTGCAGGAGGTCATCGACGAAAACATGGCCTCGCGCCAGGCCGCGGCCGAACAGGCCGAAGAGATCATCACCCAGCGCGCCGGCGAATTCATGCGCTGGCTGCGGGCCCGCGACTCGGTGGACAGCATCCGCCAGCTGCGCCAGCGCGCCGACAGCGTCAAGGCGGAAGCCCTGGCGAAGGCCGAGGCGATGCTGCGCGCCGGCAAGTCGCCGGAGGAGGCGATGCAGCTCCTGGCGCACAACCTGACCAACAAGCTGATGCACGCCCCCTGCAAATCGCTGAACACCGCGGCCCACGAGGGCGACGCTCGCCTGCTGGAGGCCGCGCACCGCCTGTTCCAGCTACCGGCCCCGGAAGACGACCCCGGCAACGATCCCGACTCCGGCACCCATTCGTGAAGGCCTCGTTTCGCACCAAGCTCGAGGGCCTGGCCGAGCGCCACGCCGAGATCGCACACCTGCTCGCCACCCCGGATGCCGCCGAGGACCCGGACCAGCTGCGCCGCCTGTCCCAGGAATACAGCCAGCTGGAGCCGGTCGCCGAGGCCTGGAAGGCCTGGCACGAAAACCACGCCGCACTGGACGAGGCGCGCGCGATGCTCGCGGAGGACGACCCCGAACTGCGTGCGATGGCCGAGGCCGAGATCGAGTCCCTCACCGAACAGACCGAGGCGCTGGAGGCCGAGCTCTACCGCCACCTGATCCCGAAGGACCCGCACGACAACGCCAACGTGTTTCTCGAAATCCGCGCCGGCACCGGCGGCGACGAGGCCGCGCTGTTCGCCGGCGACCTGCTGCGCATGTACACCCGCTACGCCGAGCAGAAGAACTGGAAGCTGGAGATCCTCAGCGCCAGCGAAGGCGAACATGGCGGCTACCGCGAGGTGATCGGGCGCCTGGCCGGTCAGGGCGCCTACTCGCGACTCAAGTTCGAATCCGGCGCCCATCGCGTGCAGCGCGTCCCCGAGACCGAATCCCAGGGCCGCATCCACACCTCCGCCGCGACCGTCGCCATCCTGCCGGAACTGGAGGAGGTCGAGATGCCGGAGATCAACCCGGCCGACCTGCGCGTGGACACCTTCCGCGCCTCCGGCGCCGGGGGCCAGCACGTCAACAAGACCGACTCCGCGGTGCGCCTGACCCACCTGCCCACCGGCATCGTGGTCGAGTGCCAGGAAGAACGCTCGCAGCACAAGAACCGCGCCAAGGCCATGACCTACCTGGCCGCGCGCATGTTCGAGGCCGAACGCGAGGCCCAGGCCGCCGCGCAGAGCGCGGAACGCAAGGGCCTGGTCGGCAGCGGCGACCGCTCCGAGCGCATCCGCACCTACAACTTCCCGCAGGGCCGCGTAACCGACCACCGCATCAACCTGACCCTGTACAAGCTGGAACAGGTGATGGCCGGTGATCTCGACCCGGTCATCGACCCGCTGATCCACGAATACCAGGCCGAGCAGCTCGCCACCCTCTCCGAAACGTAATGGAAACCCCGGCCACGCTGGACAGCCTGCTGCGGGACCTGCGTGCCCGCCTGGAGGCCGCCGGGATCGAGGCGCCCGGACTCGAGGCCCGCATGCTGCTGGGCGCCACCACCGGCCTGGACACCGCGCAGCTGATCGCCCACGGCACCGACCCCGCCACGGCCGAACAGGCCGCCCGCGCCGACACGCTCTGCCAGCGCCGCTGCGCCGGCGAACCGATGGCCCACATCCTCGGCCGACGCAGCTTCTGGACACTGGACCTGGGCGTCTCCCCCGCCTGCCTGATCCCGCGCCCCGAAACCGAACTGCTGGTGGAACAGGCCCTCCTGGCCATCGACACGCTCGCAACCGACACCCCCCGGGTGCTGGACCTCGGCACCGGCCCCGGCACCATCATCCTGGCACTGAAAAGCGAACGCCCGCGCATCCGGGCCTTCGGCAGCGACCGCAGTCATGCGGCGCTGCAACAGGCGCAGACCAACGCGCGCGACCTGGGGCTGCCGGTCGGGCTGTGGCAAGGCGACTGGCTGGACGCGCTGAGGCCGACGGCGGGGCTGGATGTCATCACCTGCAACCCGCCGTACATCGACCCGGATGATCCGCACCTGACCCGTGGCGACCTGCGCTTCGAACCGCGCTCGGCCCTGGCGGCGGACGCCCATGGCCTGGCCGACCTGTACCGGGTGATCGATACCGCCCGGCCCCACCTGAATCGCGGCGGATGGCTCCTGCTGGAACACGGCTTCGATCAGGGGCCGGCCGTGCGGGACCACCTGCAACAGGCGGGCTACCGGGCGATCCGAACCTTGAGGGACCCCGCCGGCCACGAACGGACCACGCTGGGGATGCACTGACCCGGGGCAACCACTGGATCGGTTGGCGCTTGCAACCATCACAAAAAAGCCCCGGCCAGGGGCCGGGGCTCGCGTTGCATCAGACTGCGTCCGGATCAGAGCGGCAGGCGCAGGTGCAGGTTGACCGAGCCGCTGGGCGAAGAACGGTGGCGGTAGCGGCTCGAGCGTTTGTCGTAGTAGTGGTAGTGATGATGCTCGTAGCTGCGCGAGCGCTTGTGATGGCCGCGGCCGCGCTGTTTCGCGCGCTTGGCCTGCTTGTGGCCGTGGGCACCCGGGTGGCCGCGGTAGTGCTTGTGCCCCCGAGAATGTCCATGCCGCACAGGCTGCAGCGCGGCGGCATCGAAGCTGGCGCCGGTCACCGTCGGCAGCGCGCCGGTGACCGGCTGGGCCGCATGGGTGGGGGCGGACAGGGCGAGCGCCAGCAGGGCCGCCGGCGCAAGTATCGCGAGTCGTTTCATGGGGTGTTCCCTCCTTCCATTCGGGTCCTGCGGGGCAACGCCTGAAGCGTCCGCCGGCCCCGGTTGTGGCAGGATTGCCAGGGTCTCAGCGTAGGCCGCGTTCCTGAACGTTAGCTAACTGAGGCCGCCGGCGAGCGTGACGCCGGTTACAATTTCGGCCTTTCTCCGGAGACCTGCTCCATGGATGACGACCAGCTCCTGCGGTACAGCCGCCAGATCATGCTCCCCGGCGTGGGGGTGGAGGGTCAGGAGGCCCTGCAGCAGGCGCATGCGGTGATCATGGGACTGGGCGGACTGGGCTCTCCGGTCGCCGCCTACCTGGCCGCAGCCGGCGTGGGCCGACTGACCCTGGTGGACCCGGACCACGTCGAGGTGACCAACCTGCAGCGCCAGATCCTGCATACCGATGCCGACATCGGCCGCGACAAGGTCGCCTCGGCGACCGACCGCATCGCCGCGATGAACCCCGCCTGCCGGGTGGAGGCGCGCGCCGAACGTCTCGACGACGCGGCCATGCGCCGGCTGTTCGCCGACGCCGACGCGGTCCTGGACGGCACAGACAACTTCGCCGCCCGCGGGGCCATCAGCCGGGCCGCGCTGGCGGCCGGCACGCCACTGGTCTCCGGCGCCGTGATCCGTTTCGAGGGGCAGCTGACCACCTTCGACTACCGCGATCCCGGGGCGGCCTGCTACCACTGTCTCTACGGCGAAGGGGGCGGCGACGAGGACACCTGCGCCGCGAACGGGGTGCTGGCCAGCCTGCCCGGCGTGGTCGGCAGCCTGCAGGCCACCGAGGCGCTGAAGCTGCTGATGGGCCTGCCGACCCTGAGCGGCCGGCTGCTGATCCTCGACGGACTGGCCATGCAGTTCCGGGAGATTCGCCTGCGGCGCGACCCCGGCTGCCCCGCGTGTGGCCACCGCCACGCCCCGTCCTGAACCCGGGGCAACCCCGATTCAGGCGCAGGAGCGCGGATTAAATGGCAGGACCTTGCCGGAGGCCGCCGGCGGCCCGGCCTCGGCCAGTGCGGCCGCGAGCTCCGGCTCCATCGCCGACAGGGTGCGGTTCATCACCATGCTGGCCATGGCGTGGAACAGCAGCAGTTCGCAGGCCACTGGACGATGCAGGCTGCGCCGCCCCCGGGAGTGAAAGGCGGTCCAGGCGACCACCGGCATATCGTTCAGCACCCGGTCGACCACAATCCACGCATCGCGCTGGAGGATCAGGTCCAGGTGCTTGAGCCCGGGCGGCGACAGGCGAACCTCCGGCCCCAGACGGGCCAGGGCACGCCGCACCTGGTTGAAGTAACGCGCCTCCACCAGCCAGCCGGGGCGGACATCCAGGGTCGGGATTTCGGTATACCGGGAATACATTGCGCCCCCGTCTGCGAACGCTGCTAGATCAGTCCTGCTTCTATAGCAAGACCACGGGCGCTCGGGGGCTCGGCCCGCGCCCGGCCGGCGACCGGGGGTCACGGCGGGCTAACGAGAGAGTGCGGCGGGAGGGCCGCAAAGGGCTGACTACTGACGGGTGTCCGGGGTCGGAGGCTGGGTACCCTCGGCGGCGCAGAGGGCCTCGGCATCGACCGGGTCGAAGTGGTAGTGGGCGTTGCAGAATTCGCAGGTCACATCCACCGCGCCCTGCTCCTCGATGATGCCGCGGATCTCGTCACGGCCGAGGCTGCGCAGGGTCTCGCCGATACGCTCGCGGGAACACGGGCAGTGAAAGCTGACGCCCGTGCCGTCGAACAGGCGCACGCGCTCTTCGGCGAACAGCCGGCCCAGCAGCGTGCCGGCATCCAGCTCCAGCAACTCCTCGGCGGTGGTGGTCTCGGCCAGGATCGTCGCGCGGTTCCATGCCTCCGAGTCCCGCGTGACCGCATCGCCGCCCTCGCCCGGGAGCGCCTGCAACAGCATGCCGGCCGCGGACTCCGACCCGCTGGCCAGCCACAGCCGGGTCGGCAGCTGCTCCGAACGCTCGAAGTAGACATTCATGGCATCCGCGAGGGTCTCGCCCTCCAGCTCGACCACGCCCTGGTAGCGCTCGCCACCGTCGCCGGGGTCCAGCGTCAGCATCAGCCGCGCGTCCTCGCCGGCGCACTCGGCCAGTGTGGCGCCCTCGGGCGGCGTCTCGCGAAAGCGGGCGAGCCCGCGCAGCCGGCCCTGGCCATCGGCCTGGGCCACGATCATGTGCACGGGGCCGGGACCGGTCACCTGCAGGATCAACGAGCCATTGAACTTGAGCGTGGCCGCGGTCAGGGCCACGGCCGCATAGGCCTGGCCCAGCAGATCGCGCACCACGGGCGGGTACTCGTGGCGCTGCAGCAGGGCCTGCCAGGCGGCGTCGAGGTGCACCCATTCACCACGCACCCCGGCCTCCTCCAGCATGAAGCGATGCAGGGTGTCGGCCTCACGCATGGGATCGCGGTCCGCGCATCAACCGTCCAGCTTCGCCTTCAGGCGCTCGTTGACCTGGGCCGGGTTGGCCTTGCCCTGGGTGGCCTTCATCACCTGGCCGACGAAGAAGCCGAACAGCTTGTCCTTGCCGCCGCGGTACTGCTCGAGCTGCTGCGGGTTGTTGGCCATGACCTCGTCGATGATGGCGTCGATCGCGCCGGTGTCGGTGATCTGCTTGAGGCCCTTGGCCTCGATCACCGCGTCGGCGTCGCCCTCGCCGTTCCACATCGCCTCGAAGACCTCCTTGGCGATCTTGCCGGAGATGGTCTCGTCCTGGATGCGCGCGATCAGTCCGGCCAGGCCGTCGGCGTTGACCGGGGCCTCCCCCAGTTCCACCTCGGAGCGGTTGAGCGCGGCGGAGAATTCGCCCATCACCCAGTTGGCGGCCAGCTTGGGTGCATCGCAGCCGGCGGCCACGGCCTCGTAGAAGTCGCCCATCTCGCGGGTCGCGGTCAGCACGCCGGCGTCGTAGTCCGACAGGCCGTACTGCTCGACGAAGCGCGCGCGCTTGGCGTCCGGCAGCTCCGGGAGCTTTTCGCGCACGGTCTCGATGAAGGCGCTGTCCACGACCAGTGGCAGCAGATCCGGATCGGGGAAGTAGCGGTAGTCGTTGGCCTCTTCCTTGCTGCGCATGGAACGCGTCTCGTCGCGGTCCGGGTCGTACAGGCGGGTCTCCTGGACCACCGTGCCGCCACTCTCGATCACGTCGATCTGGCGTTCGACCTCGAAGTTGATCGCGCGCTCGACGAAGCGGAAGGAGTTCAGGTTTTTCAGCTCCGCGCGGGTACCGAACTCGGTCTGCCCCTTCGGCCGGATCGAGACGTTCGCATCACAGCGGAAGCTGCCTTCCTGCATGTTGCCGTCGCAGATATCGAGATAGCGCACCAGCGAGTGCAGCTTCTTCATGTAGGCGACGGCTTCCTTCGCGGAGCGCAGCTCCGGCTCGGAGACGATCTCGATCAGCGGGGTACCGGCGCGGTTGAGGTCGATACCGGTCATCGCCTCGAAGCCCTCGTGCAGGCTCTTGCCGGCGTCCTCCTCGAGGTGCGCGCGGGTCACCCCGATGCGCTTGGTCGTGCCGTCTTCCAGCTCGATATCCAGGTGCCCCAGGCCCACGATCGGCAGCTCGAACTGCGAGATCTGGTAGCCCTTGGGGAGATCCGGATAAAAGTAGTTCTTGCGCGCGAACACCGAGCGCGGGGTGATCTCGGCGTTGATCGCCAGCCCCAGCATCACGGCCCGTTCGACCGCGCCCTGGTTCAGCACCGGCAGCACGCCCGGCATGCCCAGATCCACCGGGCAGGCCTGGCGGTTGGGCTCGGCGCCGTAGGCGGTGGGCGCCCCGGAAAAGATCTTGGAGACGGTATTGAGCTGGGCATGAATCTCCAGCCCGATGACGGTTTCCCATTCCATGCGGCGATCCTCAGGCGAAGGCCGCCGGCACACGCGTGTGCCAGTCGGTCTCTTGCTGATACTGATGGGCGACGCCCAGAAGGCGCGCCTCGTCGAAGTAGTTGCCGATCAGTTGTAGCCCCACCGGCAGGCCGTCGATCTCGCCGGCCGGCAGCGACATCGCCGGCAGCCCGGCGAGGTTCGCGGCGATGGTGTAGATGTCGGACAGATACATGCTGACCGGGTCGGCCTTGGCACCGAGTGCGAACGGCAGTTCCGGGGTGGTCGGGGCCAGCAGCACGTCCACGTCCGCAAACGCGCGGCGGAAGTCGTCGGCGATGATACGGCGGACCTTCTGCGCCTTCAGGTAGTAGGCGTCGTAGTAGCCGGCGGACAGCACGTAGGTGCCGACCATGATGCGGCGCTTCACCTCGTCGCCGAAGCCCTCCCCGCGCGAGCGGGTGTAGAGGTCCATCAGGTCCTCGGGGTTCTCGCAGCGATAGCCATAGCGCACGCCGTCGAAACGCGCGAGGTTGGAGGAGCATTCGGCCGGGGCGACCACGTAATAGGCCGGCACCGACAGGTGGCTGTTGGGCAGGCCGACCTCGCGCACCTCGGCACCGCGGCCCTTGAGCACCTCGATGGCCGCGTCGATTACGCCGCGCACGCGCTCGTCGAGGCCCGCCTCGCCGAAGAACTCGGTCGGCAGCCCGATGCGCAGGCCCTTGAGGTCCTGGTTCAGACCGGCGGTGAAGTCCTCAGCCGGGCGTTCGACGCTGGTGGAGTCGCGCTCGTCGAAGCCCGCCATCGCGTTCAGCATCCGGCCGCAGTCCTCGGCGGTCGCGGCCATCGGCCCGCCCTGGTCGAGACTGGAGGCGAAGGCGATCATCCCGTAGCGCGAGACGCGGCCGTAGGTCGGCTTAAGCCCGGTAATGCCGCAGAACGCGGCCGGCTGGCGGATCGAGCCGCCGGTGTCGGTGCCGGTGGCCCCCGGCACCAGGCGCGCGCCCACCGCGGCGGCGGAGCCCCCGGAGGAACCACCCGGGACCCGCCCGGTATCCCAGGGATTGCGCACGGGCCCGTAGAAACTGGTCTCGTTGGACGAACCCATCGCGAATTCGTCCATGTTGGTCTTGCCCAGCATCACCGCCCCGGCGGCATTCATGCGCTCGACCACGGTGGCGTTATAGGGCGAGACGAACGGATCCAGCATGCGCGAGCCGCAGGAGGTGCGCACGCCCTCGGTGCAGAAGATGTCCTTCTGCGCGATCGGCACCCCCAGCAACGGCGCTTGCTCGCCCTGGGCCAGACGCGCATCGGCGGCGTCGGCCTGCGCCAGCGCCTGCTCGGCGGTCACGGTGATAAAGCTGTTCAGTTCCGGATCGAGGCGCTCGATCCGGTCCAGATACAGCTGGGTCAGTTCGCGCGAACTGATCTCGCGGGCCTGGAGCTTGCGCACCCAGCCGGACAGGGTTTCCTGGGCCATGGTTTCGGGGACTCTTGCTGGCTAGAAGCGTGACGGATTCAACAGAACGGTGACAACGTGGAGTGGATCACGCGCGGGGGATCACTCGATCACGCGCGGGACCAGATACAGTCCGCCCTCGACGGCCGGGGCGATCGCCTGGTAGGCCTCGCGCCGGTCCGGCTCGGTGACCGCATCCGGACGCAGACGCTGCTCGGCATCCAGCGGGTGGGCCATCGGCTCGACACCCTCGATGGCCGCCCCATCCAGTTGTTCGACAAAGGCAAAGATATCGCTCAGCCCTCCCGCGAAATCCCGGGCCTGATCGTCGTTCATGGCCAGACGGGAGAGATGGGCGATGCGCCGGACTTCGGAGGTATCGACGGACATGGCGGGAAGGGTCCTGTTGCGTTCAGATTTTAGGGGAACACTGATCAATGAACACGCTCGCGCTCGAGTCGCTTTTGTGTGCGAACAAGGCGCGGCGACTGCCGTGCAGTCATTCTGCACAAGGGAACCGCAACGCCGTTCCCGCGCAAAAGCGGCCGAGCCCCTCGGGGTTGGCACCCCAGGTTCCCCGATCCGGCGTTGCGCCGCTTGCGGGTAGAACCACTACCCGCTGCGCGCCGCGCCTGGTCTCGGAAAACCTGGGGTGCCAACGCGAGCGTGTTCATTAATCAGTGTTCCCCTGAGGGCAAAACGGAGCGCAAACTTACCACAAAGCCGTTGTTGCCCAAACCCCGGGCGCTTGCTAGAGTCGACGGCTTTCCCGCCCGCCCACTCAAGCAGGTTTCTTCTTCATGTTCAAACGCCTCCTGGGGTTGTTCTCCAACGACATCTCCATCGACCTCGGCACCGCCAACACCCTTATCTATATGCGCGGCCAGGGCATCGTCCTGAACGAACCCTCCGTGGTCGCCATTCGTCAGGACCGCGGCCCGGGCGGCCCGCGCTCCATCGAGGCTGTGGGGATCGAGGCGAAGAAGATGCTCGGCCGCACGCCGGAGCACGTGGTAACGGTGCGCCCGATGAAGGACGGCGTGATCGCCGACTTCACCACCACTGAGAAGATGCTGCAGTACTTCATCAAGAAGGTGCACGAACGCCGGATCTTCCGGCCCAGCCCGCGCGTGCTGGTCTGCGTGCCCTGCGGCGCGACCCAGGTGGAACGCCGCGCGATCCGCGAATCGGCCTTCGGCGCCGGGGCGCGCAAGGTCTACCTGCTGCAGGAACCGGTGGCCGCGGCCATTGGCGCCGGCATCCCGCTGGACGAGGCGGTGGGCTCGATGGTGCTGGATATCGGCGGTGGCACCTCCGAGGTCGCCGTGCTGTCGATGAACGGCATCGTCTACTCGGAATCCGTGCGCATCGGCGGTGACACCTTCGACGAGGCCATCATGGCCTATGTGCGCCGCAACTACGGCGTGCTGATCGGCGAGGCCACCGCCGAGCGCATCAAGCACGCGGTGGGCTCCGCCTACCCGGGCAAGGAACTGCTGGAGATCGAGGTCAAGGGCCGCAACCTGGCCGAGGGCGTGCCGCGCTCGTTTACCCTGAACTCCAACGAGATCCTCGAGGCCCTGCAGGACCCGCTGTACGGCATCGTCTCCGCCGTGCGTACCGCGCTGGAGCAGACCCCGCCGGAACTGGGCGCGGACGTTGCCGAGCGCGGCATCGTGCTGACCGGCGGCTCCGCCCTGCTGCAGCAGCTGGACCGCCTGCTGATGGAGGAAACCGGCATTCCGGTGGTCATCGCCGACGACCCGCTGACCTGCGTCGCCCGCGGCGGCGGCCGCGTGCTCGAGATGCTCGACGAAAAGCGGGTCGACTTCCTGGCAATGGAATAACCCCCACTCCGGCCACGGGGCCCCGGCTCTCCCGCGGCCGGTGACTCGGGTTACACTCCGGACCGCAACTGGTCGGCAGGATCGCGGGTACAACACTCCGCAACCCTGCCTCGTCGACGCGATCCGCAACCGGAGGTCACGCCATCAGCAAGCCGCTGTTCAGACTGGGTGTCTCGCCCACTCTGCGCCTGCTCGCGGTCATCCTGCTGGGCCTGGCGCTGATGGCGCTGGACCACCGCGTCAATGAACTGCAGTTTGTCCGCAGCACCCTGGCCACCGTGACCTACCCGCTGCAAGTCGCAGTGGACACACCGGTCCGTGCGGTCAGCCGGGTGTTCGAGTCGTTCACCCGCCGCGAGGACCTGATCACCGAGAACCGCATCCTGCGCAGCGAGAACGCGGAACTGCGCGCCCGCCAGCTGCGTTTCGAGGCCCTACAGCAGGAGAACGACCGCCTGCGGGCCCTGCTCAATACCGCGCAGCAGGCCGAGGAACGCGTCGAGATCGCCAAGCTGCTGGCCGTGGACCTGGACCCCTTCCGCCAGCAGATCGTGCTCAACAAGGGGCGCGCGGACGACGTCTACGCGGGCCAGCCGGTCATCAATGCCGACGGCGTGATCGGGCAGGTCCTGTCCACCCGCCTGACCAGTTCCGTGGCCCTGCTGATCTCCGATCCCAGCCATGCCCTGCCGGTGCTCAGCGCGCGCACGGGCCTGCGGGGGCTGGTGGTCGGGACCGGCAACCCGCAGCGCCTCGAGATGCGCCACGTCCCGCTGCAGGAAGACGTCGAACCCGGCGACCTGCTGCTGACCTCCGGGCTGGGCGGCCGTTTCCCGGCCGACTATCCAGTCGCCCGGGTCACCTCCGTCGAGCGCCCGCAGGGCCAGCCCTTTCTGAGCATCCAGGCCGAGCCGCTGGCGGCGCTGGACCGTTCCCGCGAGGTCCTGCTGCTGTGGACCGAGGGCATCATGCCGGGCATCGCCCCCCTTGAACTGGATGAGGATGCGGAGGCAAGGCCGGGCGCATTCACGCCGGAACCCGAGCCGGACGACAACGCGCCGGCAACGCCATGACCCGCGCCATCGGCATCCCCTGGCCGGTGGCGCTGACCCTGCTGGCGGCCCTGGCCCTGGCCATCGTGCCAATCCCCGAGACCCTGCGCCCCGCGCGGCCGGAGTGGCTGGCACTGGTCCTGATCTACTGGGCCATGGCGTTTCCGACCCGCGTGGGCATCCTGACCGCCTTTGTCGCCGGCTTGCTGCTGGATACCCTGATGGGGCAACTGCTGGGGCAGAATGCCATCGCCCTGGCGGTGATCATCTACATCGTGCTGCAGATCCATCCGCGCCTGCGGGTGTACCCGGTCTGGCAGCAGATGATGGTGGTCGCGATCCTGATCGCCCTGTACAAGCTGCTGGCCCTGTGGCCCCAGGGGATTACCGGTTTTCCACCGGACCGGATTACGTACTGGGCCCCGGTGATCACCAGCGCCTTGCTCTGGCCGCTGATCTTTTTCCTGCTGCGCGACGTGCGCCGGCGCTGGCTCCTGCACCTGACCTGAGGGAGGCGGCGATTCGTGCACATACCCGCGCCCGGCTCGAAGCAGCGTGAACGGTCACGCATACTGTGCCCCGCCAACCCGAAACAAGGAGCCCTGCCATGGACACGAACAAGCAAACCGAGATCGAGGCCGCCGTATTCCGCCGCCTGCTGCAGCATCTGGACGAGCGCAAGGACGTGCAGAACATCGACTTGATGAACCTGGCCGGCTTCTGCCGCAACTGCCTGTCCAAATGGTACGTGGCCGCCGCCGAGGAACGCGGCGAGTCGATCGACTACGAAGGGGCGCGCGAGATCGTCTACGGCATGCCCTACAGCGAATGGAAGGCGCGCTACCAGCAAGAAGCGACCCCCGAGCAGAAGGCGGCATTCGAGGCCAGCCAGAAATCGCACGATGCATGATCATGGCCTGATCGAGACCCCGGAGGCCCTGCAGGGCTTTCTCGACACCATTGCCGGGACCGACTGGATCGCGCTGGACACCGAGTTCATGCGCGAGAAGACCTACTACCCGCGCCTGTGCCTGATCCAGCTGGCCACCCTCGACCAGATCGCCTGTGTCGACCCGCTGCGGCTGGATATGGGCCTGCTTGAGCCCCTGCTGTTCGATGCCGGCGTGACCAAGGTCTTCCATTCGGCATCACAGGATCTCGAGGTCCTGTATCGCGAGCTCGGGCGCGTCCCCGCCCCGGTATTCGATACCCAGATCGCCGCCAGCATGCTCGGCTACGGCGAGCAGATCGGCTATGCCAACCTGGTCAAGGCGATCCTCGACCGCGACCTCGACAAGAGCCAGACCCGCACCGACTGGTCACGCCGCCCGCTGAGCGAACAGCAGATCCACTACGCCGCGGACGACGTGCGCTTTCTGGCCACGGTGTTCATGCGCCTGCTGCATGAACTGGAGAGCCACGACCGCATGCACTGGCTGCGCCCGGAGATGGAGGCGCTGAGCAACCCCGCCCTGTACGAACCGGATCCCGACGGTGCCTGGCAGCGCGTCTCTGGCGTCAAGCGGCTCAAGCCGCGCGAGCGCGGCGTGCTGAAGGCCGTGGCGGCCTGGCGCGAACGCGCCGCACAGGCGAGTGATCGCCCGCGACGCTGGATCCTGGCCGACGATATCCTGATCGACATCGCCCGGCGCACCCCTCAGGACACCGCGGCCCTGCACCAGCTGCGGGGCTTTCCCGACGGCATGAAGCCGCCGCGTCAGGAAGAACTGCTGGAGGCGATCCGCGAGGGCCAGGCCCTGCCGCGTGAGGAATGGCCACAGCTCCCGGAGAAGGCGAAGCTCACCGAGGCCGAGGAGGTCCTGGCCGACATCGGCATGGCCCTGCTGCGCGAATGCGCGCGACGCAACCAGATCACCGCCGCCGCGATCGCCCAGCGCAAGGATGTCATCGAGTTGCTGAAGGGGGACGGCACAACCGGCCGCCTGGGCAGCGGCTGGCGCCACGAGATCGCCGGAAAGACCATCGCCCGCTGGTTTGCGGGCGATGGCGAACTGGCACGTACGGAGGAGGGCTTGCAGATCCGCCCGTGAGCATCGAACGGGCGGATCTGCGGGGCGGTCAGGCCGCCTTGTAGATCCCGCGACGCGGCGAGCTCAGCCGGCCCTGGCGCTTCAGGTAGGCCAGGGTCTGGCTGATGTTCTTGGTATCCAGGCCGATCTTCTCGGCCTCGGCCTTGATCTCCTTGATACCCATCTCCGGCTTTTTCGCGACAATCTCGCACAGCTTCTGGCTGATCGACTCGCCTCCGGCGCGCCGCCCGCGACGACCACCGCCGGTGCTGGCGGCTCGGCCCACACGGCCGCCCAGTTCGCGGATCTGGCGCTCCAGCTCATTGAGCTCCTTGCGGTGGCGCGCCAGCATCTCCTTGCGCTTTTCCATCAGCTTCTCGCGCTTCTGGCGGCGCTCGGCCTCCTTGCGCTCGGCCTCTTCCTTTTCCCGCTGGCGCGCGAGGGCGTAGAGTTCTTCGGCTGAAAGATCGGAGGCCTTCTTGTTATCCATGCTCATGCAACACTCCCGGATTCTGAAAATCGATTCAATGACAGGTCTGGGCCACAGGGGGTTCATAACCCCGCCCCATTCTCTAAAACTAGGGAAACACTGGTTAATGTACACACTCACGTTGGCTCCCCAGGTTTTCCGAGCCAAGGCGCGGTGTGCAGCCGGTAGTGGTTCTACCGGCAAGGGCGGCAACGCAGGATTGGGGAACCTGGGGTGCCAACCCCGAAGGGGCTCGGCCGCTTTTGTGCGTGAACGGCGTTGCGGCTCCCTTGTGCAGAATGACTGCACGGCAGTCACCGCGCCTTGTTCGCACACAAAAGCGACTCGAGCGTGAGCGTGTACATTAACCAGTGTTTCCCTTGGCCACGGCAGAATAATACGAACCCATGGAACGATGCCAGAAAGATTATAAGAATACGCAGGAAATACAAGCGTCCGCTCGCACTCTTTCTCCTGAAAAGAGAAAGCAGATATGTGACGAGGTGGCACGGCTGTATCATTTGATCGAAGGCACACCGGGCAAAGACCTCCCGGCCATTCGATTTGATCTGAAAGGCCGGGCAGCCGGGCAATGGCGCCTGAGCAAGAATGCGGAAACCCTGCGCTTCAATCCGGAAGCCTTCAGCCTGGAATGGGATCAGCATTTTCCCGAGACGGTGGCGCACGAGGTGGCCCACTCGCTGGTCTACCGCGCCCACGGCATACGAAGGGTTCGGCCCCATGGCCCCGAATGGAAAGGGCTGATGCGGGCGCTGGGTTTCCCCAATCCGAGTGTCACGCATGCGACGGCGCTGACCACTCGCACGATGCGCCAGTACGACTATGTATGCGGATGCGGTCCCCAGCCCCTGAGCGCCCGCCGACACTTTCTCATTAACAAGCGCGGCTATCGGTACCAATGCCGCCAATGCGGCCAGTGGCTGCGACGCTCCGGCAGGAGTTGCAGCTGATACCGCGCGCACCCACGATCAAGCACACGCATCCGGGCGCGCCGGGATCATATGAAAACCCGGCACCCCGCCGTCATCGTCCCGGGAAGGAATGTCGGTTCAGATACTCCAGTAAACGCGCCGTTGCACCCTGATTCTCTGCAATAAAAGCGGTTGCGCGCTGCCGAGTAATCTCGCGTCGGGACTCATCCTCCCCCAGCCACGCAGCCATCCGCGCGACCGCCTCCTCGGCATTCCTTGAACGCCATAGCAGATCCGCGGCCTCCATGCGTTCCACCAGAAGTTCAAAGTTGTCGACATGCGGCCCCATGACGACCGGACAATTCCACAATGCGGCCTCCAGCGGGTTGTGGCCACCAACACCGACCAGTGACCCCCCAATAAAGGCGACATCGGCCAGGCCAAAGAAACGTTTCAACTCCCCCAGCGTGTCCAGCAGCCAGAAATGCGTGGCGGCATCCGGCACACCTTCGCTGCGGCGAATGAAGCTTTGCCCGGAACGTTCCAGCAGGTCTGCCACTTCGGGAAACCGCTGCGGATGGCGTGGTGCCACGATCACCAGAAGGCGTGGATACTCGGCGCGCAGTGCGTGCAGCCCCGGCAGCAATTGGGCCTCTTCGTCGGCATGGGTACTGGCGAGAATCACCACCGGGCGCCCCTCAACCACTGGACGCAGGGACCGGACCTCCTGGCGATCGTCCTCCTCGATGTGGATGTCGAACTTGATATCGCCATTGACCGTCACGCGATCGGGCACGGCCCCAAGGGCGACGAAGCGCTCCCGGTCCAGCGCATTGCGACAGGCAATCCAGTCAAATCCGCTCATGGCCGGCGCGATCAGCCGCGGGATCCGGGCATAGCGTCGGGCCGAACGTCCGGACATCCGGGCGTTCGCCAGCACGACCGGCACCCCGGCACGCCGCGCCTCCGCCAGCATGTTCGGCCAGATCTCGGTCTCCATGACCACGATGGCGCGCGGTCGCACGGCACGCAGGAATCGGCGCTGCAGCCAGGGCAGGTCCAGTGGCAGGAACCGATGTATGACCTGACCGCCGAGCCGCTCCGCCAGCATGGCGGCACCGGTCGGCGTCGTGGTCGTAACCAGGATGCGCCGCGAACCGGCGTCCAGCAGCCGGCGAATCAGGGGTTCCGCCGCCAGCACCTCGCCCACCGATACCGCATGAATCCAGATCTCGGCCGGCTCCGGCGCGCGCGCCCAGCCCATGACCTCGCCCAGCCGGACACGCACCGAAGCCCGACGGCTGCGCAAGCCATGGCGGATCAGCAACAAGGGGGTCAGCAACGCAAGCAGCGCCGTGTAGACTACGCGGGTCATTCGCAGGGAGACTCCGATCCGTGACGGCACGGCCCGAACCATCGAGCGCGACCGAGCGCCCACCCCGCGGTCCCGCCACCTGGCCCATGTGGGCGGTCATCGGCCTGGCACGGCTGGTCATCCAGCTGCCCATCCGCTGGCAGCAGGCGCTCGGCCGCGGCATCGGGCGACTGTTCTACCGTTTCGGCCGCGAGCGCCGTGCGATCGCCCGCACCAACCTCGAACTGTGCTTTCCCGACCAGTCCGGCGAACAGCGCGAACAGTGGCTGCGCGAGCACTTCGAGGCGGCCGGCATGGGGATCCTGGAGATGGCCATGGCCTGGTGGGGACGCGACACGCAACTCAAGGGGCATTACACAATCCACGGACTGGAGCATCTGGACAAGGCGCTGGAACAGGGCAAGGGTGCCCTGCTGGTGAGCGCCCATTTCACCACACTCGAGCTTTGCGGGCGCCTGCTGGGCCTGCACCGCCGCTTTGCCGCGATGTACCGGCCCAGCGAACGCCCGCTGATCAACCACCTTTTCAAGGTGAATCGCGACCGCCACACGGCAGGCGTAATCGCACGCGACGACGTCAAGGGACTGCTACGCACCCTGCGCAACAACATGCCCGTGTGGTACGCGCCCGACCAGGCCACCAGCGGGCGCCAGACCGAACTGGTCCCGTTCTTCGGCGAACCCGCCAACACGCAAACGGCCACCCATCGCATCGCCCGGGTCAGCGGCGCCCCGGTCCTGCCCTTTTTCGGCTACCGCCGGGAAGACGGCCACTATGTCGTGACCATCCACCCCCCGGTGGAAGACTTCCCCACCGAGGACGCCTACGCCGACACCCTGCGCATCAACCACATCATCGAAGAAGCCGTGATGGACGCCCCGGGCCAGTACTTCTGGACCCACAAGCGCTTCAAGAAGCGCGCGGGCATGCCCGATCCTTACGCGCACTAAGCGGAACTCTCAAAGGGCCATCGTCGGGCGGAAAGCAAACCCAGCGCTAACGGGTGATCTCAATACAGCAGCTATACTGGTGGCGTATTACAGCCGCCGTACTGAAGGTACTCAACTAGGCTTGCAACCGCGAGACGGCTTGTCCACTTCCCCCGTCCGAACCCAGCTGGATAAGAAACCTATGGAATTACCAAAAGAGCCTGTCTACTCACACTGGCGCCAACGCTTTGCCTGGTGGCTCCATTACCTGAAGGCCCGCCACAATCCCAAGGAACGCCCCCGTGTACAACGTCTCGCACATTTCATCCCTAAAGGCGGAACCGTCTTCGACGTTGGCGCACATTTTGGCTACCTGGCCAAGGAGTTCGCACTGATTCATGACGGCAGCTGCGAGGTCCATTGTTTTGAACCAGTCCCGTACACACGATCTATCCTCGAACGAGTGGTGGGTGGTTTCGACAACGTTCGCATTGATTCACGCGCTTTGTCGAACCAGGCGGGAAGCGAGAGGATCAGCATCCCTATCAAGGAATCTGGTCGGCTGGGTATCGGGCTAGCGCATTTTGGTGACGAGACAAAACGGGACCGGTACATCGTGGAAACCGTAGAAACAGTCACCTTGGACACGTACGTCGCCGAACGAGAACTGTCTCGGCTCGACTTCATCAAGATGGACGTGGAAGGTGCCGAGTTGCAGATTCTTCGGGGCGGAGAGAAGACTTTGAGGGAATTTCGTCCTCTCGTCTACTGCGAGATTGGCCCGGAAACCTGTGCACGCATGGGATACGAGCCCGACAATGTCTTCGATTTCTTTTCTCGATTCGGCTATTCGGCAGCCGTGCTGGATCAATCAGGAGGAAAATGCCCAGTGGGAGGGCTGGTCGAGGGCGAGGAGGATTATCTGTTCTACCCTGAAGACTCTTAGTCTTGGGATCCCGTCCGGGTTCAGCCCATTCACGTGGGCGAGGCAGAACCAACCGTAATCTTCAGCCCCATGCCACTTGGCAACACAGGCAAGCCTGACCGCCTGCTGGATTAGGGGCTGAATTCCCCGTCCAGACCCAATTCGCGGCGGATATGCGCAGCCACCTTCGGCGTATCGTTGACCGGCGCGTAGGACCACTGATCGAGCGCCCCGGTGAACGGTCGGGTCACGCCTTCCGCCTCCAGGGCAGAGTGAAAGGCCTGCAGGCGACGGCCGAGCGGCCCCAGGGCCACCGTGTATACGGGGACACCGGTCGCCGCCGCCTCCGAGACCATGGACACGGAATCGGCACTGACCACGATATGGTCGGCTGTTGCCAGCATTGCCATAAAGGGGTTCTCGCCCTGCCCGTCCCAGACAAACCCGGGAACATCCGCCAGCCCCTCGACCAGTCGTCGCGTACTGGCCGCGCCCGTCCGCCGCGAGGGCGTGACCAGCACACTCCCCCCGGAGGCTTCTGAGGCCGAACGCAGGTCACGGATCAGGGCATCCAGTCGCTCCTGCCCCAGATCACCGCGCTGGGTAGCACCCCCGATCAGCACCGCGACCCAGGGCCGGGGAAACGCCGCCCAGGCGTCACCCAGCCCCCTGCGCGCAGCCTCCAGCCGCTCGGCTGTCACCCGGTGCAGGGCGCCACGCGTCGCAATCACGTTGGGGCCGGCCAACCCGTCGTGACGCGGCGGCACCACCCAATCGAAGTGGCGCGGAGAGATCTGCGGGTCCTGCACATGCACGGTCATGATGGCGCCACCACTGGCGCGCTTGAGAGCGACCGCGACCGCAGCGCTCCGCCGCCCGCAAGAGATCAGCAGGCGTGGCCAGGGGGGCTCCAGAGCATCACTGCCAGCGGTCAGGCCCCGCAGCACACCGGGGACAAAGGAGCCGGGCATCCAGCGCCAGGGGCGTCGCAGCCCCACCGTCTTGTGCTCGTAGGGCAGCCCGACGGCCTCGGCCAGGCCACGGACCTGACTGGTCATCCCGGCCTCGCCGGTGGTCAGGGTCCAGCACGAGATCTCGTTCACAGCCAAGCGGCCCGCGTCCGGCTTTCGCTCAAGCGGGCACACCCCTCTGCACAGGGGTATCCGGCGAGGCCAGTTCGTGGCGATTGCGCCACTCTTCGGTGACGTAGTTGATGATCAGGGACCGGCGTACACCTTCAAGCGGGCGCCGATGATAGCCGTGCCAAGTGTTGTCGGCCGGCACAAATACCAAGGCGCTGTTATACGTACCGGGGGCGGTCTCGTAGTGCGTCTCGGCGTCCACGTACACATCCGTGCCCCAGTTCTCGTAGCCCGGATCGGTGGACAGGTACAGCAGCATGGTGAATTTCTTCACACCCAGGTCCGTATGCGGTGCCAGCCAGAAACCCTCGGTATCCAGGCAGTGCTCGATACGCAAGTAATTGCCGCTCACGTCCACGCCGCACACCTCAAAGATCGCATCCAGCACCTGCGGACTCTCGAAGGCCGCCGCAACGCTCTCGCAGACCTCGAAGGCCTTCCGATTCTCGGCGTCGAAGAAGCGGCGGGAGCTGTTGTGCGTCTCGCGCTTGCCCTCGGTATCGCCGATCGCCGGCGCCTTGAACGGCAGTGCCTCAACTGCACGCGCTGCCGCCTCGGGCAGCACCGCGTGCGGATACCACCGCCGATATGGATATGCCTCCGATGACGCCCGCCGCAGCGACGCCTCCACCTGCTCTGCCACTTCAGCGGCTGTATCCATCATCGAACGCCTTGTTTATCGACAATCTTTATAATGAGCCACCATAACAGCCCCATCGTACTGAAAACCAATCGGGCACCTACCAAACCGTCCATCGCAAACAATGCCTCAAGGGAGGTAGGCCGGAAGCACGTGAACTTTCCATCGACTTACTAGCCAGGCGTGGACTCGCTTGCCCAGGGAATCAGTCAAGCGATCCATTCCACGCACCAACCCGGCAAACCCCGGCGGCCCCGAAGAGCGCGGTACACGACCGGCCATCATCGACTCACCACCGTCCTCCCACACCAGAGCAGGGTAAACCTGAAGGATGCAGACACGCTTTCTCCAAGCCTGCGACAACAAGGTGTCGTACGGCCTTGAAAAGGTGCCCCCCCAGGAGTCCAGAATCTTTCTGGCGCCAAGCCGCGAGTACACAAAGCCCGTCGCACCAAAGCCCGGGCGCAGGGACACGAAGACGTCCATACCCTCAACGCGCGCGACCACCGGCCCCTTCACGGTACCAGGGCGGTTCTCCAGCTTGATCAGATCCCAACCACTGATGCTGCTTTCCAGCCTTTGAACCTGTTCGATAAGATTCGGCGATACCTCAGCATCATCTTCCAGAATCACGCACGAGGCTTCGCCCGTTTCCAGAAACAACTTCAGAGCCTGAAAATGGCTGAGGGCGCAGCCGATTTCGGATGCCTGAAGCGGCTGATGGAATCGACTCGTCCGGTAACCCCGCTGGCGAGCCTCGAAGTCGGACAAGAGTCGCCCGTCAACCGCAGGAACAAACTCCGGTACGACACCGCAGCTCCCCAGCCTTCGCTTGACCGCCGCACGACGCTCAACGGCCCGATCCATGCTGATTACGAAAACCCTCACGTCATCCTGACCCTGCGGACTCCGACTCTATTTCGGCCTAGCGAATCGTCTAGAATACACGAGCTTCAAATGCCGAGGCCGCTTTGTGCCCCTTACCCGATTTGCTGAAACGCTCCGCCCCATAGCGGGTTCGCTGAGAAATCAGCCTCTTTACTTCGCGAACTCTTTGCTCGTATTCGCCGTACTGACAGGGATCATCGCCCACGAGCATGGACCTTATACGGCCTCGCTTCTGCTCTTGGCACTAGCAACCCTACACCCCCTCGCCAAAGAGTTCCCCGAAGCCTTCAAGCTACACTGGCCCTGGATACTCGGCCTGATGGCATATGGGGGCTCCAGCATCGCCCTCGGGCTATTGCACGGCACACCAATTGACGAACTCGGCAAGCCTCTGCGCTTTATTCTCGGGGTTCTCGTATTCCTCCACCTGGCCCGCACCGGGTTTAGTGCCGCCGCATTCTGGTGGGGGGTCGGGCTAGGGGCAGCAGTCGCGGGCGCCCTAGCCATTCACGAGGTAGCCATTGAAGGCGCAAGACGAGCCACACTCGGATTCAATCCAGTACCGTTCGGCATCCTTCTCAGCACACTTGGCACCCTTGCACTGTATCGTGCCTCCACGCACCCTCGACTGCCGGGCGTCATGGCCTTTTTCATGTTCTCCGGCCTCGCCTTTGCCGGAACAATAGCCTCCGGTACTCGCGGGGCTTGGCTGATCTGGATTGTGGGCACAACGCTGATAGCCCTGTTTCGGCTGCGCCGTTCGGCCATGCTCACTTCGCAGAGGTGGCTCCTACTTGCGACCGCGCTTCTCGGTGCCGCTGGGCTGACCTGGTCTGCAGGACAGGACCGCATCGACCGCTCGCTGGAAGAAATCCGACTAATCCAATCCGGAGAACTCCAATCCAGCCTTGGAACGCGCATACAGCAGTGGCATATCGGGGCCGAGCTGGGGATGCGCAACCCGCTAACAGGCCTTGGAACAGACCGAACTGAAATCCATCACGCCGCCAAGGAAACGCTCGACGCGCGTGGCTACGAATCCCGGGTCATCACCGAGTTTACTCACTTCCACAACCAGTACATCGAAAATTTCGTGACATTCGGCTTACCTGGCCTTATCGCATGGCTGGCCTTGCTAGCCGCATTGGTCTACAAGACTTCTCCGTCTGCCCGAGAGCCAGCGACCCTATTGCTTAGCGCATTCGCAATCGGCTCCCTGTTCGAATCGACGATGGAGGCTGGCCGACTGATCTTCATGATCATACTGGTGGGCAGTATGGTGCGCTTGCTGCACGACCCGCTACGCGAGAAAGAGTCGACACGTACCAACGGTCAACTCAGGCCCAAGACATAGATGATACGCGTACTGCAAATGGTCCCCGCGCTGGAATCGGGCGGAGTTGAACGCGGAACCCTGGAGATCGGGCAATCCTTGGTCGCCGCCGGCCATCGCTCCCTGGTGATGTCTGCGGGCGGACGGATGGTGCCAGAGCTCGAGGCGCAAGGGAGCGAACACTTTGCCTGGCCCATCGGGAAGAAGTCGCCCTGGACATTTCGCCTGGTTCGACCACTACGCCAGTTCCTCCGCGAACAGCGGGTAGACGTAATCGACGTTCGATCGCGTATGCCGGCCTGGATAGCCTGGAAGGCTTGGTCAGGCCTGCTCCCCAGCGAACGACCGCGACTGGTCACGTCGGTACACGGTTTCAACTCGGTCAACCGTTACAGTGCGATCCTCACGCGTGGTGAGCGGGTAGTCACGGTATCCGAAAGCCTCCGCTCGTTTCTACTGAACCAATACGCGAATCTTGACCCCCGGCGCATCGAGGTAATCCATCGCGGAATTGATACCGGCGAATACTACCCCGGGTTTCGGCCCTCATCGGACTGGATGGCCCTGTGGGAGAAAACGTTCCCCCAGCTTCAGGGACGCTACACGATCGTACTGCCGGGACGCATCACTCGACTAAAAGGACACTTCGACGCGCTGGACATTCTGCAGGGCCTGCAAGATCGGTACATCCCTGCGCACCTACTGTTCGTCGGTGGTACCGACCCGCGCAAAGAAGGCTACCGCAGAGAACTGCAAACCAGAATTTCAGCGAAGAGGCTAACCCCCCATGTGACCTTCACGGGGCCACGAAGCGACCTCCGCGAAATCCTGGCCGTCTCAGATGCCGTTTTATCCATCTCCACACAACCGGAGTCCTTTGGCCGCACCACCCTTGAGGCCCTGAGTCTCGGGCGCCCCGTGCTCGGATACAATCATGGCGGCGTAGGCGAGCAGCTAGGCGAGCTATTCCCAGAAGGAAGAATACCGGCAGGAGGAATCCAACATGCTGCTGAAAGACTCGCACAATGGGCGGCAGGGAATGCTCCAGCCCCGTATTGGCCTCATGCGTGGACTCTGGAGACAATGTGCCAGCGCACAATTGATGTGTACGAAAGACTATCTGGAGGGTTACTCCCTCGTTAAACCTTGGCGCCGCCCCGGAAGTGGGCTCTAATCGAACGTTGAACTGGTGAGAACCACCAGCCGGGTACCTCGTTCATGCTCACAAGCATGTTCGAGTGCATAGCCCGATGCGACTTATGGACTTGTAATAGTCGCACCACAGCATCCAGAACCCACCCCAACAACCACACCCTGCGGCAAACAAGCCAAGGGCGAGGAGTCCGATTCATGGAAACCAAGATCCCCGGCACCATCACTGTCGAGGTCGGTGCCGGCGAGCTGCTGGACAAGATCACGATCCTGAAGATCAAGAACGAGCGCATCAGCGACACCGAGAAGCTCCGGAACATTCGCCATGAGCTGAATGTACTTCAGGAAACGTGGATTCAGGCCGGTCTGGACAGCCCCGAGGTTGAAGGTCTAGAGCGGGACCTGCGCGAAGTGAACTCGAAGCTCTGGGAGATCGAGGACGAGATCCGCGAGTGCGAAGCGAAGAAGGACTTCGGCGAGCGTTTCGTGGAATTGGCGCGTTCGGTCTATATCACCAACGACGAGCGCGCCCGCATCAAAAAGGCCGTCAACACGCTTTGCAACTCGGCGATCGTCGAGGAAAAGTCGTATTCGGACTACGAGAGCTAGCCAGGCCGAAGATCCGCAATCACCTCGCGCAACACAGTCTCCACCGGGAGACCCTTCAGGTCGTCCGCCTCGATCGCCCGGAAGTGGGCGCGGGACAGCCCGGTTCGAACGGGCGACGCATGCGGCCCGAACAGGGCCAGTCCCGGCTTGCCGAGGCAGGCCGCAACATGCGTCGGCCCCGTGTCGTTTCCGACCACGTATGAGGCGCCCCGGATCGCCCCCGCCAACCCGAACCAATCGAGCACCTCGTCATCGGCGTCAAACAGGGGCGTCGCGGGGATTGCTCGGCAGAGCTCGATCTCGTCGGGCCCCGGGACGGTGACCACTTGATACTCCGTCTGGTTAGCGATTGCCGACGCAAGGGCCGCGTAATGGGGCCAGCGCTTCTCGGGGTGACGGGCCGAGGACCCAGGAATCAAGACGATGTACTTGCCGGTCACACCGCGGGCCTGAAGGATGGGCGCGACATCCTCCGCCATCCATCCCACATCAGGATCCAGGGTGTGCGTGGTTTCCAGTCCGGCAGCCGCCAACTGCCTCTGGAATGCCGAAAGGGGGGACTCCTCGCCTCGCCTGCGCTCGCCACAGATCCAGGTCGGTTGCCTCAAGATATGGCGCCGATAGAACGATGTTCGGCTCGAATTCTGCAGATCGTAGACACAATCGAACCGTTCGGATCGAAGCATCCGCGCCAGACGCCACCAGAGTACGAGCTTCCAAGCCTTCGGACGTGTCTCCGTCAGGACGCGATCCACGTGCGGGCAACGCTCGAAGATCGACCGGTATGGGGGCGTTGTAAGAACCACCAGTTCATCATCCGGGTGGTGCCGGCGGATATCGCGTAACGCACCATCCGTTTGCACGACATCGCCGAAAGCGCCGTGCTTGATTACCAGAATCTTGCCCATCCCGCTCCCTCGTGGAAGGCGGAGGCTTCTCGCCAGGCGGCCACCTTCGGCGTCGCCGAAGCCAGGCTCAGCCGTCGTCCTTGAGGATGAACTGGGTGCCGCAGTAGGGGCACTGGTAGCGGCCATCCGGGGTCTCGTCGATCGGGAGGAAGACGCGCGGGTGCGAGGCCCACAGGGCCATCTTGGGCGTGGGGCAGTGCAGCGGCAGGTCCTTGCGCGTGACCGTGATCTCGGTCTGCGCGTTCGGTGTCTGGTACTGGTCCTGATGGTGGGCGGTATCGGGATTCACCATGATTCTTCTCGCTTCCGGTTGACGGAAAATTCGGGCGCCTCAGACGAAGGTCAGCCAGCCCTCGTGGCGGCTGTCGCGCCCCTGCACCACGTCGAAGTAGCGTGACTGCAGGCGCTGGGTGATCGGGCCGCGGGTGCCGGTGCCGATCGGGCGATCGTCGACCTCGCGGATCGGGGTCACTTCGGCGGCGGTGCCAGTGAAGAAGGCCTCGTCGGCAATGTACACCTCGTCGCGGGTGATGCGCTTCTCAATGACCTCCAACCCCTCCTCACGCGCCAGCTCGATCACCGTGCGGCGGGTGATGCCGTCCAGCGCGGAGGTCAGGTCCGGGGTAAACAGCACGCCGTCGTGCACGATGAAGATGTTCTCGCCACTGCCCTCGGCCACGAAGCCCTCGGTATCCAGCAGCATGGCCTCGTCGTAGCCGCAGCGGGTGGCCTCCTGCAGGGCCATCATGGAGTTCATGTAATTGCCGTTGGCCTTGGCCTTGCACATGGTCACGTTCACGTGGTGGCGGCTGTAGGAAGAGGTGCGGATGCGGATTCCCTTCTCGATCCCCTCGTCGCCCAGGTAGCTGCCCCAGTGCCAGGCCGCGACCATCGCGTGCACCAGCAGGTTGTCGGCGCGCAGCCCCATGCCCTCGGAGCCGAGAAAACACATCGGCCGCAGGTAGGCGCTTTCCAGCCCGTTGTCCCGCACGGACGCGATCTGCGCCTCGTTCAGCGCCTCGGCGGTGTAGGGGATGGTCATCCCGACGATCTTGGCCGAGTTAAACAGCCGTCGGGTGTGATCCTGCAGGCGGAAGATCGCCGGGCCCCGCGCAGTCTTGTAGGCGCGCACGCCCTCGAACACCCCCATGCCGTAGTGCAGGGTGTGGGTCAGTACGTGGGTCTGCGCCTCGCGCCAGGGCACCATCTGCCCGTCCAGCCAGATCACCCCGTCGCGGTCGGCCATCGACATTATCTTGTTCCTCTATGCGTTCTGGTTCGCGGCCGCTTGCGGCTCGCCGAACAGGTCATTCCAGGCTTCGATCACGCGATCGCGCACCGCGCACAGCGCGTCGTCGGGCGTCTCGACTCGGGCATCCGACCCCGCCAGCGTGAGGCGGTGGATGCGATTGCGCAGATCCCGGTAGGCATCCGCCAGCGCCTCGCTCAGGCTCGCGTCGATCACACCCTCGCGCCCGAGCGCCTCCAGCGTGCGGATCTTGTCCGGCCAGTCGCAGACGGCGGGGTGCTCGTGCGCGGATACCAAAACCCAGTATTGAACCATGAATTCAATATCAGTGATACCGCCACGGTCGCGCTTGAGATGGAAGCCCTGGCCCTTCTTCGAGGCGTGTTCCGCCAGCATGCGATCGCGCATCTCAACGACCTCGGCCCGCAGCGCCCCGGCGTCGCGCTCGCGGGTCAGGACCTCGCGGCGCAGGGCGTGAAAGCGCTCGCCCAGCTCGGCATCGCCGGTCACGAAGCGGGCCCGCACCAGCGCCTGGTGTTCCCAGGTCCAGGCGGACTCGTCCTGGTAGCGCCGGAACGCCTGCAGGCCACTGACCAGCAACCCCGCCGTGCCACTGGGCCGCAGCCGGGTATCCACCTCGTACAGGCGGCCCGCCGGGGTAAAGGCCCCCAGCAGGTGCACCACCCGCTGGGCCACCCGCGCGAAGAACTCGGTGTTGTCGATCACCTTCGGGCCCGCCGTCTGGGCTTCATCGCCTTCACTGTCGTGCAGGAACACCACGTCCAGATCCGAACCATAGCCCAGCTCGAAGCCGCCCAGCTTGCCGTAGCCAATCACCGCGAAGCGCGCCACCCGCCGCGCGTCCGACGCCCCGCACTGCGGCTCGCCGTGGCGCTCGACCATCTTCTCCCACGCCAGTTGCAGCACCCGCTCCAGCAGGACCTCGGCAAGCCAGGTCAGGTGATCGGAGACCTTCATCAGCGGCAGGAAGCCCATGATGTCGGCGGCCGCCACGCGCAGCGTCTGCACCTGCTTGAACTGCCGCAGGCGGTCCAGCATCTGTTCGTGGTCCTGCTCGGGAAACTGCGCCAGTTCGGCCTCCAGCTCCTCGCGCAGCCCGTCGCGATCCGGCGGTGCGTAGAGCGCACGCGGATCCAGCAGCTCGTCCAGCAGCACTGGATGCCGGGTCAGCTGTTCGTTGATCCACGGGCTGGCGGCCACCAGCTTCACCAGCTGGGACAGCGCCAGCGGGTTTTCCACCAGCAGCGACAGGTAGACCGAACGCCGGGCGATGGTGCGCACCATCTGCAGGGCCCGGGGCAGCACCGCATCCGGGGCCTCCATCTCCGCGATGGCCCCGATCAGCAGCGGCATCAGGCGGTCCAGCCGCTGGCGCCCGGTCACGCTCATCGCACGCACGCCCGGGCTCTCGCGTAGATCGGCGATGCCGCGCAGGGCCTCGTCCGCATGCTGGAAGTCCATCGCCTCCAGTACCGCGCGGGCATCATCCTCCGGGAGCGCCCCCTGCCAGAGACGATTCAGCTGCTGCTCGCGATCCGCCTCCGGCGAGGCCTCCATGGCCGCCCCGTCCGCGCGCTGCGGGGCGCTGAAGACCTGCTCGAAGTGGGCATGCACCCGCCGCTGCTCGCGCAGCAGCGCCATCTCGAACGCGGCCTCGTCGTCGAAACCCAGCGACAGCGCCAGGCGGTGGCGATCATCCCCGTTGGAGGGCAGGCGGTGCGTCTGCTGATCATTCAGCATCTGCAGGCGATTCTCCACGCGGCGCAGGAAGCGATAGGAACGCTCCAGCTGCTCGACCGCGTAGGCCGGCAGGAGCTCGCGCTCGCGCAGCACCCCCATCACGCCCAGCAGGTCGCGACGCTGCAGCGCCTGGTCGCGTCCGCCCCGGATCAGCTGGAACGACTGCGCGATGAACTCGATCTCACGGATCCCGCCCTCGCCGTGCTTCACGTCCTCGAACCGGCCGCGCCGCGCCGACTCGTCGTTGATCATCTGCTTCAGCTCGCGCAGGTTGGCGAGGGTGCCGTAGTCCAGGTAGCGCCGATAGATGAAGGGGCGCAGCCGCCGCATCAGCCGCGCGCCGGCCTCGGGGTCGCCCGCCAGCGGGCTGGCCTTGATCAGGGCATAGCGCTCCCACTCGCGCCCGTGTGCCTGGTAGTAGTCCTCCATGGCGTCGAAGTGCATCACCAGCGGGCCGGAATCGCCGAAGGGACGCAGGCGCATGTCCACGCGATAGCAGAAGCCATCCGCGGTCACATCCGACAGCACCGCGATCAACTGCCGCCCCAGGCGCTGGAAAAACGCCTGGTTCTCGATCACCCGTTCGCCATCGGTCTCGCCCGCCTCCTCGAAGGCGAAGATCAGATCGATGTCGGAGGAGAAATTGAGCTCGCCGCCCCCCAGCTTGCCCAGCCCCAGGACTACCATGGACTGGGCCTCGCCCTCCGGCCCGCGGGGCTGGCCGTAACGCTCCTGCAAGTGCCGGTCCAGCCACTGCAGCCCGCCCTCGATCAGGGATCGGGCCAACCGGCTCAGGTCGTGCATCACCTCGTCGAGGTCTGCCTGGCCCGACAGATCGCGCCAGGCCACGCGGATCATCTCGCGATGCCGGGTCTCGCGCAGCACATGCCGCAGCGCGGCCTCGTCGGTGGCACCTTCCAGTCGCGCCTGGAGGGTGCGTTCGAAAGCGGCATCGTCGCAGGCCGCCACCCGGCCCTCCGGGTCCAGGGCCTCGAGCAGGTATTCCGGGTGCTGGCGCACCGTCTGCGCCAGGTAATGGCTGAAGGCCAGCGCCACGGGCGTCGCCGCGAGGAAGGTATCCGGCCAGGCGCATTTCTCGTCCAGCTCGGCCAGCAGGTCGCGAACCTCCTGCTGCAACGACACGGGCAGGGACGCGGGGGATTCGGGCAGAGGCTTGTCCATGTGCCAAGCCTATCAGCGTTGCACCCGATTGGGTGCCCGGCCCAGCGCGCCGCCGACCCAATGGGTATTGACACGGGATGAGAACACAAATAACAATCGTTCTCGTCTACTAGATACCAACACCTGACCATTTTTCAATGAGGAACCGCACCATGACGCTTCGTCCACTTGCCTGGCTGATCGGCACCGCCGCGGCCATCGCCGTCAGCATGCCGCTGGTCGGCTGCAGCCCCGCCGATCAGGACGAGGTCAACCTCTATTCGGCGCGCCAGGAAAACCTGATCAAGCCGCTGCTCGACGACTTCACCGATCAGACCGGCATTCAGGTCAACCTGGTGACCGGCGGTGCGGACAGCCTGCTGCAGCGCCTGCGCCACGAGGGCCGCAACTCCCCGGCCGATCTCTTCATCACCGTGGATGCGGCGCGCCTGCATCAGGCCCGCGAGGCCGGGGTGCTGCAGGGAATCGAGTCCGAGGTGCTGCACGAGAACATCCCTGAACGTTATCGCGACCCCGACGGGCTGTGGTTCGGCCTGTCCTCGCGGGCCCGCCCGATCCTTTATCACAAGGATCGCGTCGACCCGTCCGAGCTGTCGACCTACGAGGCCCTGACCGATAGCCAATGGGAAGGCCGCATCTGCATCCGTTCCTCCAGCAACGTCTACAACCAGTCGCTGGTGGCCGCGATGATCGCGACCGAGGGCACCGACGCCGCCCAGGAGTGGGCCAACGGAATCGTCGCCAACATGGCGCGCCAGCCGCAGGGCGGAGATCGCGACCAGATCCGCGCGGTGGCCGACGGGGTCTGCGACATCGCGATCGCCAACACCTACTACCTGGGCCTGATGCTGGACGGCGAAGGGCGTGACCGCGAAGTCGCCGAACAGATCGGCGTCTTCTGGCCCAACCAGGACGACCGCGGTACGCACGTCAACATCAGCGGCGCCGGTGTCACCGCGCACGCCCCGAACCGGGACAACGGGATCCGCCTGCTGGAGTTCCTCTCCGCCACCGAGGCCCAGGAGTGGTACGCCGAGGTCAACCAGGAGTACCCGATCCGCGACGACGTCCCGGCGAGCGAGATCCTTCAGGGATTCGGCGACTTCAAGGCCGACAACATCGAGCTCTACCGGCTGGGCAACCACAACGCCGAGGCCATGCGCGTGATGGATCGGGCCCGCTGGCGCTGAGCCTGAACCATCACACTATGCACCCCCACTCGCCCCCGGCCCTCCGGGGGCGTTTTGTTTGCACCACGGAGCGCGCACACAGAACCCCCGGATGCAAAGAACCCGCCATCGCGCCGGCGTCAATCCGTCAGTCCTGAAGCGGCCATAGTGGTATTCGAAACAAGAACCTTTACTATTCGCACTCCATGAGCGCACAGACGACCAGCACGGCCGCCCCAGCGGCACCCCACGCGACCCGCCGGCGCCTGCCGTCGAGTCCGTGGACGGCGATCGCCCTCGTCGTGGCGCTGACCCTCGCCCTGCCGATCCTGGTCATCTTCGGGCACGTATTCATCCCCGCCGGGGAGGTCTGGACCCATCTGCGCGAGACTGTCCTCGCGGATTACGTGTTCAATTCCCTGGCGCTGCTGATCGGGGTTGGTATCGGGGTCCTGCTGATCGGGGTGCCGGTGGCCTGGCTGGTCAGCGTCTGCGACTTCCCCGGGCGCGGCATCTTCCAGTGGGCGCTGATGCTGCCGCTGGCCATGCCGGCCTACATCATTGCCTATACCTACACCGGCATGCTGGATTTCAGCGGCCCGGTACAGGTGCTGATCCGCGACCTGACCGGCCTGGGCTACGGCGAATACTGGTTCCCCGAGATCCGCTCGCTCGGCGGCGCCATGGCCATGCTCACACTGGTGCTGTACCCCTATGTCTACCTGCTCAGCCGGGCCGCCTTCCTGGAACAGTCGGTGTGCGTTCTGGAGGTCTCCCGCACCCTGGGCGCCGGCCCGTTCGGCGGTTTTCGCCGGGTCGCCCTGCCGCTCGCGCGCCCGGCCATCATCGCCGGACTGACCCTCGCCCTGATGGAGGTCCTGGCCGACTACGGCACGGTCGCCTACTTCGGCGTCAGCACCTTCACCACCGGGATCTTCCGCACCTGGTACGGCCTGGGCGACCCGGCCGCCGCCGCCCAGCTGTCGGCCGTACTGCTGACCTTCGTCTTCGTGCTGATCGTGCTGGAACGCTGGTCCCGGGCCCGGGCGCGCTTCCATCACACCAGCCGCCGCTACTCCACCCTTCCGCGCTATCAACTGCGCGGCTGGAAGGGCGCCGCGGCCTTCGTCGGCTGCCTGCTGCCGGTGCTGCTGGGCTTCCTGCTGCCGGCCCTCCAGCTCGGCCTGTGGACCATGCAGACCACCGACCACTGGATGAACCCGGCCTTCGGGCGCCTGGTCTTCAACAGCTTCTGGCTGGCGATCGCGGCTGCCGTGATCGCCGTCGCCCTGGCCCTGCTCCTTGCCTATGCCCGGCGCATGGAAGGCGGGCGTTTCACGAACGCCGCCGTGCGCGTCGCCGGGATGGGCTATGCGGTGCCCGGCATCGTGATCGCGATCGGGGTGATGATCCCGTTCGCCGCGTTCGACAATGCCCTGGACGGCTTCATGCGCGACACCTTCGGGCTGTCCACCGGGTTGCTGCTGTCGGGTACCGTCTTCGCCCTGCTGTTCGCCTATACCGTGCGCTTTCTGGCGGTCTCGCTGCAGACGGTCGAGGCGGGGCTGGGCAAGATCCAGCCGAGCATGGATGACGCCGCCCGCTCGCTCGGGATGCGCCCCCTGCAGACCCTGACGCGGGTGCACCTGCCGATCATGCGCGGCACCCTGCTGACCGCGCTGCTGCTGGTGTTCGTCGACGTGCTCAAGGAGCTGCCCGCCACGCTGATCCTGCGCCCGTTCGACTTCAACACCCTCGCGGTGCGCGCCTTCGAGCTGGCCGGCGACGAACGCCTGGCCGAATCCTCCTCCGCCGCACTGGCGATCGTGCTGGTGGGCCTGGTTCCCGTTATCCTGCTGTCCGTGACCATCGGCCGCTCGCGCCCCGGCCAGCAGGGCCCGACCCGCGCGGCGGACGAAGAACCGCCGCAGAAACCCCTCGCCATGCCCGCAGGCACGACGAACTCCCCATGACCCAGCCCGCCATGACCCAGCCCATCGACACCAGCCTGCAGGTGCCTCACACGCCGCTGATCGCCCTCGATCAGGTGGACATCGGCTACGACGGCACCGCCGTGGTCCACCAGGTATCGCTGGCCCTGCCCAAGGGCCAGATCGGGTGCCTGCTGGGCCCCTCCGGCTGCGGCAAGACCACGCTCCTGCGCGCGATCGCCGGGTTCGAGCCGCTGATGGCCGGCAGCATCCAGCTGGACGGACGCAGCGTCAGCGACGCCCGGGGCACGGTGCCGCCGGAGAAGCGCGGGGTCGGCATGGTGTTCCAGGACTTCGCCCTGTTCCCGCACTTGAGCGTGGCCGACAACATCGCCTTCGGCATTCGCCACTGGGGCCGCGAGGATCGCAACGAGCGCATCCGCTCGCTGCTCAAGCTGGTGGGCCTGTCGGGCTATGGCGAGTCCTTCCCGCATGCCCTGTCCGGTGGCCAGCAACAGCGCATCGCGCTGGCCCGGGCCCTGGCCCCGCGGCCCAAACTGCTGTTGCTGGACGAGCCCTTCTCCAGCATGGACGTGGAGCTGCGCGGCGAGCTCGCACGCGAAGTGCGGCGTATCCTGCGCGCGGAGAACACCACCGCCATCCTGGTCACCCATGACCAGCACGAGGCCTTCGCCTTCGCCGACCGCATCGCGGTCATCCACCAGGGCCGCGTGGCCCAGTGGGATACCGCCTACAACCTCTACCACCGCCCGGCGGATCGCTTCGTCGCCGACTTCGTCGGCGAGGGCACGCTGATCCCCGGCATGGTCTGCGCCGAGCATGTGGTGGATACCGCCTTCGGCGAGATCGAGGGCACTCTGTCGGAGCAGCTGCCGCCCGGCACGGCCGTGGATGTCCTGGTCCGCCCGGACGACATCGCGATCGACAACGAGGCCGGCACCATCCGCACCGAGATCCTCGACAAGGCCTTCCGCGGAGCGGACTTCCTCTACACCCTGCGTCTGCCGGACGGGCTCAGCGTGCTGTGCATGGCCCCGTCCCACGACAACTTCGTGATCGGCGAACACGTACGCCTGCGTCTCGATTTCACCCACCTGGTGGTGTTCTCGCGGGGCAGCGGGGTGGACTGCCCGGCGACCTGATCCGCCGCCGGCGTAACGCAACGGCCGGTCGGGCGGGAACTCGCGTGAGTTGGCGCGTTCCGATCCTCACACGCGCCCCGCTTCGCAACCGCTATCATCGTTCCATGACCCGTCTCCGCGCCCTGTTCATTCGCCGGTTAGCCCTGTCGCGCGTCGGCGGGGTCGCACTGGTAATGCTGGCGCTCGCGGGCCTGGCAAGCCCGGCCGCCGCCGAGAATGGCGCCACCCCGGGTCTGCAGATCGAGGGCGGAACCGACGCCCAGCGCGAGAACATCCGCAACAGCATCAACCTGGCGCGGCACCCCTGCGACCTGCCGGGGTTTCGCGAACGCCGGGTCCTGCGCGACACCGAGGAACGCGCCCGCAACGCCCTGCGCGCCATCGGCTTCTACGACGCCGAGCTGGAGCTGGACTTCGAGCGCGGCGAGGACTGCTGGGGCGTCCGTATCACCCTGGACCCCGGGCCACCCACCACGGTCGAGCGGATCGATATCCAGATCACTGGCGAGAGGGCCGACGACCTGGGCTTCGAGGCCGTGCGCAGCCAGACCGAGATCCGCGTGGGTGACACCCTGCGCCACGACCGCTACGAGGCCCTGCGTAACCGCATGACGCGGATCGCCGCCGATCGCGGCTACTTCGACGCCGATCTCCACACCCGGCGCCTCGAGGTAGACCGCGACGCGCGCGCCGCCACCATCCGCCTGCACATGGAGACCGGGGATCGCTACCGCATGGGCCAGGTCCGTATCGACCAGGACATCCTCGCCGACGACTTCGTCCAGCGCATGGTGCCCTTCGAGGCCGGCGACCCGTACAGCTCGGCGCAGATCATCGCACTGCAACGCAACCTGAACGACAGCGGCTACTTCGGCGGCGTCCGCGTGCGCCCGCAGCGCGATGCGGCGGACGGGCTGGAAGTCCCGATCCTCGCGGAGCTGGAACCACGCAAACGCCACAGCTACGAGGCCGGCATCGGCTACTCCACCGATATCGGACCGCGCATCCGCCTGCGCTACGAACATCGCTACGCCAACACCCGGGGCCACCGCTACCAGGCCGAGATCGAGGCGTCCCCGGTGCGATCCGGCATCGGCTACAACTACGAGATCCCGCTGCGCGACCCGCTGCGTGAACGCCTGAACCTGTTCACCACCTACCGCACGGAAAAGACGGACACCCAGGAATCCGACCGCTTCCAGATCGGGGCCAACCGTATCCTGCAGCGCCGCAGTGGCTGGCAGACCACCGAGGGGCTGCGCTACGAATACGAGGACTACACCGCCGGCGAGGACGACAGCGGCCGCAGCCAGCTGCTGATCCCGTCCTACCGCATCAGCCGCATGGATGCGGACGATCCGATGACCCCGCGGCGCGGCTACCGCTTCGAGGCCACCGTGCAGGGCGCGCGCGAGGAGATCCTGTCCAGTACCTCGTTTGCGCAGGTACTGGCCAGCGGCAAGATCGTGCGCGGCCTCGGCCCCGGACGGGTACTGGCGCGCGCGGACGCCGGTTTCACCGAGGTCGACGCGGTGCAGGAGCTCCCCAGCTCCCTGCGCTTCTACGCCGGCGGTGACGCCAGTATCCGCGGCTACGGCTATCAGCGGGTCGGCCCGCGCAACGAGGACGGCGATGTGATCGGCGGGCGCCACAAGGTGGTTGGAAGCCTGGAGTACGACTACCCGGTCGTCGGCAACTGGAGCGCCGCGGCCTTCGTGGACGCCGGCAACGTGGTCAACGAGTGGGACGAATTCGACCCGGTCTACGGGGTCGGGATCGGCGTGCGCTGGCGCTCCCCGGTCGGTCCCATCCGCGTGGACCTGGCCCACGGCCCGGATTCGGAAGACGACTTCCGCATCCACTTCTCCATGGGGCCGGACCTGTGAAGTCCGTTTTGCGCGCCAGCCTGTGGGGGCTGTCCACGCTCCTGACCCTGGTGATCGTCCTGCTGGGGACCCTCGGCGCCCTGCTCGCCACCGAGTCCGGTACCCGCTGGCTGGCCGCCCAGGGCGAGCGCCTGGCCCCGGTCGAGTTGCGCATCGACCGGGTCGAGGGAACGCTGTTTACCGAACTGCGGCTGCACGGCCTGTACCTGGCGCTCCCCGACGGGCCGGAGATCGATCTGCCCGCGGGCCGCATCGGCGTCAGTGCCCGCAGCCTGCTGCGCGGGGAACTGAACATCCGGCTGCTGGCCGCCACGGGCATGCGCGTCGATCTACCGTCGCCCGACCCGGAGGCGGCCTCCGACGATGAACCCTTCGCACTGCCCGAATCCATCCAGCTACCGCTGGCAGTGCGCCTGGGCCAGCTACTCGTCGAGGATCTGGAGATCCTTCAGACCGGCGAGCCACTGGCTACCATCACCCGCCTGACGGCCGGCGCCCGGGCGCGCGGTTCGCGGGTCGAGCTGCAGGCGCTGGAACTGGATATGCCGGAGATCCGCGCCCGACTGACCGGGGAGATCGAGACCGACGGGGACTATCCGCTCGAGCTGCGCGGCCAGTGGCAGGCCCCCCTGCCCGAGACGGCTGCCGAGGGCCTGGGAACCGACGAGGCAGACGGCGAGCTGCGGGTCACCGGGGCCCTGCGGGAACGCGTACAGGTGGACCATGACCTGCGCGCCGGCATCGAGCTGAGCCTGCATGCCAGCGCCCGCGAACTGTTCGCCACGCCAGAGCTGGAACTGACCGCGCAGTGGCAGCCCTTCGCCTACCACCTCGATCCGGAACAGCACGTCGACATAGAGGCCGGGCGCCTTGAGGTGCACGGCACACCGGAGGCCTGGGCCCTGGAGATCGACACGGCCGCCACCCTCGCACCCTGGCCGCGCATCGCCGTGAGCACCCGTGCACGGGGAGACCTCGAATCGCTGCGGCTTGAAGGCCTCGAGATCGCTTCCGAAGCCGGTCGGATCGCCCTGTCCGGCCCGGTCCGCTTCGACGACGCCCTGGACTGGGACCTGGCCCTGGAGGCCCATCAGCTGACGCCGACGCCGCTGGGTCTGGACGTGGATGCCGGGATCGAGCATCTCAAGGCGCAGCTGCAGGGTCACCTGCCGCTGGGGACCGACGCCCCGCCCCTGGCCGCCCTGGAGGCACGCGCGAGCGTCACCGAACTGGAAGGACATTTCGAGGATCAGCCGCTCAGCGGGCGCCTGAACGCGTGGGTGGCCGATGGCGAGGCCGGCATCGAGGACACCCGCCTGGCCATCCGCGACCTCGCGCGGCTGGATCTGGCGGGTGCGGCCACGGGCCTGGCCGGCGACCTGACCGATCCCGATCACCGCATCGCCTTCGACCTCGGGCTGGACCTCGCGGCCCCGGAACTGGCACGCCTGCACCCGGAGCTGGACGGCCGTATCGAACAACTGAGCGTGGCACTGGACGGCGACTACGCACCCGCCAGCGGTGGCCTCGCCGCGCAGCTCGAGCTGGCTCCGCTGCAGGCCGGCCTGCGCGGGATCGACATCACGGGTGACGCCCGGGTCACGCTGAGCGAGACCGGTGGCCAGATCGAACGGCTGCAGCTCGCTGCCGACACAGGTGCGCGGCTGGCCCTGAGCGGCGACCTCGACTGGTCCGAAGGCCTGGCGTGGGATCTCGCGCTGGACGGCGAGGGGCTGGACCCGTCACTGGTGGCCGCCGAGCTCCCCGGCCAGCTCGCGCTGGCCCTGACCAGCAAGGGACACCTGGACGCCGACGGCCGCCCGCGCCTCCAGGCCCGACTGCAACGCCTGGAGGGCCGCCTGCGCGAACAGCCCGTTTCCGGTCAGGCGGACCTCGCGCTGGAGGGCGAACACCTGCGCGTGGACCGCCTGGACCTGGCGCTGGGTCGGAACACGCTGAGCGCCCGCGGCGAGTGGACCAACGCCCTCGACTTCGAACTGCAACTGGATGCACCGGAGCTGGACCGGGCCTGGCCCGACCTTGGCGGCCGACTGGAACTGGATGCGCGTATCGCGGGGGACCCCGAGCGTCCGCGCGTCGCGGCGCGCGGCAGCGGCGCCGGCCTGCGACTGGCGGACATCACCCTGGAACGGCTGGAATTGCAGGCTGATGCGGGCCTCGAGGTGGCCGCACCCGCCGAGATCGAGCTGCGCCTGACCGGGCTCGAACCGGGCGACGGTACGCGGGTGGAGTCTTTGCGGCTGGACGCCTCTGGCCGCGTGGATGAACACCGCGCCACCCTCGCCGCAGATGCGACAGACCTGGGTTCACTGGAACTGGCGCTGCGCGGCGGCCTGGACCCCGAGACCCTGCACTGGCGCGGACAGCTCGCACGACTGGACCTGGACCAGCCCGCCGCCGGGGCCTGGAGCCTGGCCGAGCCGGTCGCGCTGGAGGGCGGGCCCGAGCAGGCGCGGCTGGAGCGCCTGTGCCTGGCGCGGGACGACGCACGCCTGTGTACCGAGGCCCGCTGGAGCGCCACCGCAGGGGCGGAATTCGATGCCGACATCCGGGCCCTGGACCTGGCGTGGCTGGAACCCTTCCTGCCGCCGGAACTGGCCATCGCCGGCGAGCTGAACGCCGACGCCAGCGGCCGCCTCGACCCCGACGGCACCCTGGCGGCCGACCTGGCCGTGACGCCGACCGACGGCCACCTGATCGTGCGGGACGAGGACGGGGATCTCGAGGAAGTCCCCTACCGCGACGTACGCCTGAGCGCCCGGGTACGCGACCGCGACGTGGACGCCGCCCTGCGCCTCGACTTCCTGGAGGGCGGAACCGCCCGCAGCGACATCCGCCTGCGCCCGGACGGCGAGGACCTGCGCCTGGACGGTGACTTTGTCGCGCGCCTCGAGGACCTGGCGTGGCTGGCCGCCCTGAGCCCCGAGATCCAGCGCCTGAGAGGGTCGCTGGACGCCCGCCTGGACTTTGGTGGCCGCCTCGACGCACCGCTGGTGGAGGGTGAGGTGGCCTTCCGCGACGGGGGTGTGCTGATCCCGGAGGCGGGTATCGACGTCGTGATCCCCGAGATCACGGCCCGCGTTGTGTCGGCCGAGGAGCTGACGCTCGCCGGGCGGCTGGAGTCCGGCGATGGCGGCATCGACCTCGACGGCCGGGTCGATCTCGGGGGCGACGGCCCGCGCGCCGAACTGAATCTGGCCGGCACGGACTTCCTGGTGGTCAATCGGGTGGACGCGGAGGCCCGCATCACACCGGACCTGCAGCTGGTCTTCACCCCCGCCGACGGCATTCGCGTGCGCGGCGAGGTGTTCCTGCCCTGGGCGCGCATCCGCCCGCCGGACCTGCCGCCAGGCGCGATCCGGGTCTCCGGCGACGAGGTCATCCTCGGCGAGGAGATCCAGGAGGCCCAGGGGCTGAAGACCGACATCCGGATCCGGATCCGGCTGGGCGACGACGTGCGCTTCGACGGGTTCGGCCTGACCGCGCGCTTCGCCGGCGAGGTGGATGTCGAGGAGATCACCGGGCAGCCTACCCAGCTCTTTGGCGAGATCACCATCCCCGAGGGGCAGTACAGCGACTACGGCCAGGATCTGCGGGTGGAACGCGGCAGCCTCGTCTTCCAGGGGCCGGCGGAAACCCCGGAACTGGACCTACGCGCGGTGCGCACCGTGCGCGAATACAACGTGACAGTCGGGCTGGAGATCCGCGGCACGCCGGACAACCTGCGCTCGCGGGTGATCTCGGACCCGCCGATGGACGAGACCGAGGCGATGTCGTTCCTGTTGACCGGTCGCCCCCTGTCGGGCGCGTCACAATCGGACGGCAACATGATCGCCGCCGCCGCGGCGGCCTACGGCCTGGAACAGGGTGCGGTCATCACCGAGCGCATCGGCCGCGAACTGGGCCTGGACGAGGTGGAACTGGATACCGAGGGCGGGCTGGACGAGAGCGCGCTGACGCTGGGTCTGTACCTCTCGCCAAGACTCCTGCTGCGCTACTCCATCGGGTTGTTCGACAACACCTCGAAGGTCCTGCTGCGCTATGAACTGACCCGCAACCTGAGCGTGGAAACCGCCTCCGGCACCACGGAACAGTCCGTCGACCTGATCTACCGCATCGAACGCTAGGAGACGCTGCGCCCTGTAAACCCGTTTTTTTCACCACGAAGCGCACGAAGGCACGAAGAAAAAGCGGTTCGGATGCAGGCATTAGCACACCAAGCTCACCGAAACACCGCGCTTTCTCGCAACGGCTGACCGACACTCGAATCACGACTACTCCCCGAGAATCTTCTCGAGGCCGGCGCTGACCGACCGGTCATCGCGAGGAGCGAAGCGACGTGGCGATCGGTGAGGCATCCACTCCAACGCGCCCACGTCACCACGCCGAACCGACACGGTGGGCGTCCAGAGTTCCCTGTTAGCTCGAGGCGTCGCGGGCCCCGTTGCGCGCCGCCTCGATGCGGGTGCGGATCTGGCTACGGTAGAGCTGCTCGTTGGGGATACCCACCAGCGGCGTCCCGGCCGGACGACCCTCGGCATCGAAGGCCATGATGGTCGGCACGACGCGCACCCCGTAGTTCCGGCCGAGGCGATTCCCGGGTAGCGTCTCGCCATCAAAGTCGCGGACCTCGTCCCGGTCCAGCATCACCTTACGGATATGCACTCCGGAAAAGGCCGGATCCTCGGCCATCGGGCCCAGGTGCTGTTGTTCCGCCCGGTCACAGTAGGGGCAGCTACTGGACGCGAACATGATCACGGTCGGCCGACCATCACCGTTACCGGCCAGGGCCCGCAGATCGGTCGCGCGCTCCACGCCGCCGGCGGCCGCGGGGGTCGTCAGCAGCAAGCCCGCCATCAGGGTAACGCCCCCCAGCAGGGCCGCGAACGGATTGCGTCTCGGGATTCGATGGATCGTCATGATGATCGGCCTCTCCAGATATCTGGTCCCAGTCTAGGGGCACAAGATTAACGCAGACTGAAGGGGGTTTCGCGCCAACCCGGCCAGCCCGGGAGCGGAGAGGGGTTCATCGGCGACCTGGCGGGGAAACTCGCACAAAAAAGCCCCGCTGGAGCGGGGCCTTGCACCGGCTCGCCGGCGAACCGGCGACCGGGGTGTTGCGAGCGACCTTAGTTGGCGCGCTGGCGCACGTCGGAGGTCACTTCCACGCGGCGGTTGGCCTCACGACCAGCCTGGGTGGAGTTGTCGGCGGTCGGGCGGTCTTCGCCGTAGCCGACGGTGCGGATGTCGCTTTCACGCACGCCTTCGCTGGCCAGGAAGTCGGCGACGGCCTGGGCACGACGCTCGGACAGACCCTGGTTGTAGTCGGCCGGGCCGATGGTGCAGGTGTGACCTTCGACCAGCACCGAGCTGTACTCGGCGTCGTCGGCGGTCAGGCTGCGGGCCAGGTCACGCAGGGCGGAACGGCCTTCGGAGCGCAGCTCGGCGCTGTCGAAGTCGAACAGCGCCTGGGCGCTCAGCGTGGTAGTGGTGAATTCCGGCTCCGGCTCCGGCTGCGGGGCAGCGGCGGGCTCGGGCTCGGGGGCTTCGGCGGTTTCCTGGATGTAGCCCGCGCACTGTTCGAACTTCACGTTTTCCGGGGCCCAGGAACGCGTGCGCACGCACTCACCAGAGCGATCGACCACGACCTTGCCGCTGCGGTCGGTGACGTTCGCGGCCGGCGGTTCCTGCGCAACGACCTGCCCGGCGGCGCCCAGCACCAGCGAAGCCACGGACGCGGCCAGAAGATTCTTAACGAGCTTATGATTCATTGCATAGCCTCCATGTAAAAACAATCGACGTCGGACCCCGTTTGCGGTCGTGCGGAAACCAGTGTCGCACGCGCATACGTAATCCAAAGCAGCGAGCTCCTTGCGCCAAGCCCTCTACAGTACCCTGATACTGGCACACAAGTTCGGGTTTTGCACGCAACGAGACGCAATTTTTGTATCGGCATCACAACGCCGTCACATTCCGCAAACTGGCCGGGATCCAGCCACTTTCGGCGGGACTGTCACGTCATTGCAACAGCCCCTGCGGGGATCCCGCGTATCTCAAGGGACACACAGTCGCATTAAGGGTTCCCTGACGCGGCGCCGACCCACGAGACCACACTGGGGCCGATCGTCTCGCCAGACAAAAAGACCCCGCCGAAGCGGGGTCCCGGGTACATCGGCGATGTACGGAGAAGGCGCGGCTTACATCATGCCGCCCATGCCTCCCATACCGCCCATGCCACCCATACCGCCCATGTCGTCGCCACCGGCGCCGCCACCGTCATCCTTCTTCGGGATGTCGGCGATCATGGCCTCGGTGGTGATCAGCAGGGCTGCCACGGACGCGGCGTTCTGCAGTGCGGAACGGGTCACCTTGGTCGGATCCAGGATGCCCATGTCGATCATGTCGCCGAACTCGCCAGTGGCGGCGTTGTAGCCGTAGTTGCCCTTGCCTTCCAGGACCTGGTTCAGGACCACGGACGGCTCGTCACCGGAGTTGTAGACGATCTGGCGCAGCGGCTCTTCCATCGCACGGCGGCAGATATTGATACCCGCGGTCTGCTCTTCGTTGTCGCCCTTGAGCTTGGTGATCGCGGCGCAGGCACGCAGCAGGGCCACGCCACCGCCGGGGACCACGCCTTCTTCCACCGCCGCACGCGTGGCGTGCAGGGCGTCCTCGACGCGGGCCTTCTTCTCTTTCATCTCGACCTCGGTGGCGGCACCGACCTTGATCACCGCAACACCGCCGGCCAGCTTGGCCACGCGTTCCTGCAGCTTCTCCTTGTCGTAGTCGGAGGTCGCTTCCTCGATCTGCGCACGGATCTGGTCAACACGGCCCTTGATGTCCTTGTTGGTGCCCATGCCGTCGATGATCGTGGTGTTTTCCTTGGTCACCTGCACCTTCTTGGCGCGGCCCAGGTCTTCCACCGTGGTCTTCTCCAGCGACAGGCCGACCTCTTCCGAGATCACCTGGCCACCGGTCAGCACGGCGATGTCCTGCAGCATGGCCTTGCGGCGATCGCCGAAGCCCGGGGCCTTCACGGCGGCGACCTTCACGATGCCGCGCATGGAGTTCACCACCAGCGTGGCCAGGGCCTCGCCCTCGATGTCCTCGGCGATGATCAGCAGCGGCTTGTTGGCCTTGGCGACGCCTTCCAGGATCGGCAGCAGATCACGGATGTTCGAGATCTTCTTGTCGAACAGCAGGATGTAGGCATCCTCCAGCTCGGCGCTCATGTTCTGCTGGTTGTTGATGAAGTAGGGCGACAGGTAGCCGCGATCGAACTGCATGCCTTCCACGACATCCAGCTCGTTTTCCAGCGAGGAACCTTCCTCGACGGTGATCACGCCTTCCTTGCCGACCTTGTCCATCGCATCGGCAATAATCTCGCCGATGGCGGTATCGGAGTTCGCGGAGATCGAACCGACCTGCGCGATCGCCTTGTGCTCGGTGCACGGCTTGGACAGCTTCTTCAGCTCTTCGGTCGCGGACTTGACGGCCTTGTCGATACCGCGCTTGAGGTCCATCGGGTTCATGCCGGCGGTGACCGCCTTCATGCCTTCGCGGACGATGGACTGGGCCAGCACGGTCGCGGTGGTGGTGCCGTCACCGGCGGCGTCGGAGGTCTGCGAGGAGACTTCCTTGACCAGCTGCGCGCCCATGTTCTCGAACTTGTCTTCCAGTTCGATCTCCTTGGCCACGGACACACCGTCCTTGGTCACGGTCGGGGCGCCGAAGGCCTTGTCCAGTACCACGTTGCGGCCCTTGGGACCGAGGGTGACCTTCACGGCGTTGGCCAGGGTGTTCACGCCCTTGGCCATGCGGGTACGGGCGTCGGTACCAAAGCGTACTTCTTTAGCGCTCATGATTCGTTCTACTCCTGAAAATTCGTGTTAGACGGACGCGGGACGGGGCCTCAGCCCTCGATGACGGCCATGATGTCGTCTTCGCGCATCACCAGGACGTCTTCGCCCTCGACCTTGACCTCGGTGCCGGAGTACTTGCCGAACAGGACCTTGTCACCGGCCTTCACGTCCAGCGGACGGGACTCGCCGTTATCCAGGATCTTGCCGTTGCCCACCGCCAGGACCTCGCCGCGGATCGGCTTTTCGGCCGCGGAATCCGGGATCACGATGCCGCCGGGGGTGGTGCGCTCTTCTTCCATACGCTTCACGATGACTCGATCGTGCAAAGGCCGCAGGTTCATGGTGCGAACTCCTTATAAAGTGTCTGCAACAGGAAAGTTGGGGTGTCGGACGGGCACCCTGTTAGCACCCGCCCCTGACGAGTGCTAATAATAGGGGCACACAAAGGCGAGTCAAGGGCGCGCGTTACAAATCCGGAGACCGCGGGGAGATCAGCGACGGTCGTCGTGATCGAGCCGGTCGTCAGGCGGCTCGCCACCGTCCTCGTGACGGCGGAACTCGCCCTCGATGGTGTCGCTGCCCTGTGCGCCGCCAGGGCCAGCCCCACGTGCGCGGACCATGCCGCGACGCAGGATGCCGTCCGCCGCCCAGCGCCGCAGCGGCGGGATCAACAGCACGAAGCCGGCGGCATCGGTGAAAAAACCCGGCAGCAACAGCAACACGGCGGCGCTCATCAGCAGCCAGCCTTCGACCAGACCCCGCGCCGGCACCTCCCCGCGCGCCAGGCTCTGCTGCAGACGGCGCCAGTGGTAGAAACCCTGCAACCGGAACAGCAGCAGCCCGGCCGCGGCCGTGATAATCACCAGCGCCACCGTCATCAGGGCGCCCACGGCGTCACCCACCCAGGCAAAGCCGAAGATCTCGAGCAGTACCAGACCAAGAAAGACAAACAGGGGAAAGAGGGGGTTGCGCATCGAGGGGGTTCCGCAGATCAGGCCCGATTATTGGAACATGCCCCCCGGGTGCTGTCGATTGGAACCCCGGTGCGACGCGGATACTCCAAAAACCATTGACACCGGAACGCGCTGGCCGCGACCCGTTTTGTCCTTGCAAGGGGAAGGGAATTAAGCCAGTCTTCCGCACGTCTTTGGTGCATACGCCTGACGAGATATTCCGGAGAGCAAACGAACCATGCTGCGCACACCGATCCTGATGCTGGCCCTGCTGGCCTTCCTCGTCCCGGCCCTGACGACCGCCGCCGTGGAAGACCCGCGCGATCCGGAACACCACTTCTTCGACCCGACCTTCGGCGAGTTCCCCGAGGAGCTGGAGGAGGCGCGCGCGGCCGGCAAGAAGGGCATCCTGATCTTCTTCGAGATGGCCGACTGCCCGTTCTGCCACCGCATGAAGAACCAGGTGCTGAACCAGCCCGAGGTTCAGGAATACTTCAGCGAGCACTTTCTCGTATTCAGCGTCGACGTCGAGGGCGCCATCGAGATCGTCACCTTCGAGGGCGAGACCAAGACCCAAATGGACTGGGCCACCCGTGACTACCGGGTGCGCGCCACGCCCGTGTTCCAGTTCTTCAACCTCGAGGGCGAACCCATCGCCCGGTTCACCGGGGCCACGCGCGACGTCCGCGAGTTCCTCCAGCTGGGCGAGTTCGTAGCCGAGGGGCATTACAAGGACCAGAACTTCACGCGCTTCAAGCGCGAACAAGACGGCCGCTGAGCCCCATCCGCTCAACCCGCGAGGATCGACGCCTGATGTCGCCGATGCACCCCCGCTCGTCCGGCCCCCACCACCGGCGCCGACTGGCCCGCCTGCTGCTGGCCGGCCTGCTCCTGTGGCCGCTGGCCGGAGCGGCAATGGCACAGGACAGCGTCGGCGCGGCCGATGCCGGGCCCTTGCCCAACCCCATGCGGGTCGGTGACGCACTGGAACGCGTCGACGCCCTGCACCCACGGGTGCGCGCAGCACGCGCTGACCGCGAGCAGGCCCGCGCGGAGCTGGAAGCGACCCGTGCCGAACGCGACGTCAGCGTAAACGCCCGGCTCGAGGCCCGCTGGATCGAACCCAACGACCAGATCGAGGACCGCAGCCGCAACGACTCACGCGCCGCCATCGTGGCGCGCAAGCTGCTGAGCGACTTCGGCCAGTCCCACGCGCGCGAATCGGCCAGCGAGCAGCGTCTGGTTGCCGCCCGCCAGCACGAGGAACTGGCCCACGCCCGCCACCGCATCCACGTCCTCGAGCGCTACTTCGATGTGCTGCTGGCCGATCTGGCCTTTGCCCGCGACACCGAGGCAATGGCCGCGGCCTACGTCTCCAAGGAACGCGCCGAGGAGCGCAACCAGCGCGGTCAGGTGTCGGATATCGAGGTCTTTCGCCTTGAATCCGAATATCAGACCCTGCGCGTTCAGCGCACCCGCGCCCTGCAGAACCAGGCCCGCACCCGCGCCGCCCTGGCCGAGGCCCTGAACCGCCCGGACCGGCGTGTGCGCACCGTGCTCGCTCCCATGCTGCCGCTGGACCTGCCGGAACTGCCGGATCTGGACACCCTGCTGGCCGAGCTCGACAACACCAGCCCGCGCCTGCTGGCCGAACGCCGCCAGGTCGAGGCCGCCAGCCGCGAGGTGGCCGCCTCGCGCGCCCAGCGCCGTCCGCGCCTGTATGCGGAGGCCGAATCCGGCTGGTGGAACCGCGACCTCGGCGGCGGAGACCGCAACCCGTTCGCCGCCGGCCTGGTGCTGGAGATCCCGCTGTACGAAGGCCGTCGCCACGACAGCCGCGTCGGCCAGGCCGTCGCCGCCCGTCACCGCGCCGAGGCCGAACTGGGCCAGGCACGCATCGAGGCCCGCAACCGCCTGCGCGAACTGCACGACGAGATCCGCGCCCTGCGCACCCAGCGCGACGAGGCCGCCTGGCGCATGGACTACCGCGAGCTCTACATCGACCGCGCGCGCTACCTCTACGACATCGAGGACCAGGCCGATCTGGGCGACTCGATGGTGCAGCAAAGCGCCGCGGCGCATTTCAATGCCAGCACCGAATACCAACTGGCCCTGGCCTACGAGCGCCTGGCCCTGCTAAGCGGCCGTGACGAGTTGAGCCCGTTCCGCGCCACCCAGGAAACCCCTTGAGCCGCCGGCCCACTGGCGACCGGACGGGAGAACTGCCCATGTCCCGCGTATTCACGAGCCCATCCCTGCTGACCACGGCCAGCCTGCTGGCCCTGCTCGCCGTCACCCCTGCGCCCTTGCTGGCCGAGGACGGCTTCGCGGCCCAGCTCGACTGGGGCGAGCGCTACCGCATCACCGCCCCGGTTGCCGGCCGCATCGAGTCGATCGAGGCCCGCGCCGGCGATCAGGTCGAAGCCGATGCCGTGCTGTTCCGCCTGGACACTCGACGCACCGATGCCGACCTGCGGGCCGCCCGGGCCACGCTGGAGCGCCTGCAGATGGAACTGGACGAGGCCGAACGCGAACGCGACAAGGCCGAGGACCTCTACGACCAGACCCTGATCGCCGCGCGCGAGCTGGAACTGGCCCGCATCGACTACGCGACGGTCGCCGCGCGCCTGGCCGAGGCCCGCGCCCAGCGTGACCGCATCCGCGCCGATCTTGACGACGCCACCATCCGCGCCCCGGCCAGCGGGCGCCTGGTGCGCGTCGAGGCCAACCCCGGCCAGTACGTGAACCCGGCCCTGCTGCCGCCGGTGCTCGCGATCCTCGGCACCACCGACCCGATGCGTGCCACGGCGACCGTCCCGGCCGACACGGCCACGACCCTGGAACCCGGGACCGAGGTTACGGTCGTAGTCGGCGACCAGCGCCTGCCCGGCACCATCGCGCGTGTGGGCTGGGAGCCGACCGGCGAGGAGCCCGAACGCGGCTACCGCGTCGAGGTCGAGTTCTCCCCGGCGGACGGTGTGCCGCTGCGGCCGGGCCAGACGGCGCGCATCGAACGGGATTCCTGAACCATGAGTACCACCCGGCAAGCCACCGAAGCCCGCGCCTGGCTGGTGATCACCACCCTGGATGACACGGCCGCGGCCGAGACCCTGGCCGGCACCCTGGTGGAACAGGGCCTGGCGGCCTGCGTGCACATCCTGCCGCCCGGACGCTCGGTCTACCTGTGGAAAGGGAATATCGAGAGCGACGCGGAAGTCACTCTACTGATCAAGACCTCGCCCGCACGTCTGGACGAACTCCAGACGCGCCTGGCGGACCAACACCCCTACGAGACACCCGAGATCATCGCCCTGCCGATCGAACACGGGCTGCCCGATTACCTGGACTGGATTACACAATGCACCTCCTGAACCCGCGCACCTGGCTGGCGAGCCTGCTCCTCGCCCTGACGCTGCTGCCCGCCCTGGCCCAGGCCGTCTTCGAGGACGACCTGCTGGACCCGGACGACGCCTTTGCCCTCAGTGCCGAGGCGATCGACGCCGACACTGTGCGCCTCACCTGGGACATCGCGGACGAGTACTACATGTACCGCGAGCAATTCGAGTTCACGCCGGAGAGCGACGGACTCGAACTGGGCGAAGCCCGGATCCCGGACGGCGAGGTCAAGGAAGACGAGTTCTTCGGCCGGGTCGAGACCTATCGTGGCCAGGTGCAGGTCGAGCTGCCGATCGTGGCGGCCGAGAGCACAACCATCGAACTGACCGCGCGCTCGCAGGGCTGCGCGGATCTCGGCGTGTGCTATCCGCCGCATTTCCAGACCGTCTCCATCGAGCTGCCCGGCCTGCCGGGCGGGAACGGCGAGGCCGACGCGGACGAAGAACCCCGCGACGAGCCCGCGGAGGAACGCAGCGCGCTGGGCGACCTTGGCGAACTGTCCGGTGATCTGGGCGCCGCCGATGACCTGCTGGAACCGGAAAAGGCCTTCGCCGCATCGCTGGAGGCCATCAGCCAGAACGCGGTGATCCTGCGCTTCGATATCGCCGAGGGCTACTACCTCTACCGCGAACAGCTGGATGTGCGCATCGCCGAGGGCGACGGCATCGAACTGGGCCCGGTCAACCCGCCGGACGGCGAGCTGCAGGAAGACGAATTCTTCGGCGAGAGCCAGGTGTTTCGCGACCAGGTCGAGATCCTCGTCCCGGTGCTGCGTGACGCGGACGACGTCGCCGACATCACCCTGGCGATCGATTACCAGGGCTGCGCCGACGCCGGCGTGTGCTACCCGCCGCTGACCCAGGAGGTGTCGGTCACCTTCGCCTCCGACCTGGCCGCCGAGGCCGACACCGATGCCCTGCCGGAGACCGGCGACGAGCCGCGCGAGGACGACGAGGCCGCCGCGCCCGTCACCCAGCAGGACCGCATCGCGGCCCAGCTGGCCGACGGCCAGATCTGGCTGGTGGCGCTGGCGTTCTTCGGCTTCGGGCTGCTGCTGACGTTCACGCCCTGCGTGTTCCCGATGATCCCGATCCTGTCGAACATCATCATCGGGCAGAAGAACCTGACCACGCGCAAGGCGTTCCTGATCTCGCTGGTGTTCGTGCTGGCGATGGCGGTGACCTACACCGTGGCCGGGGTGTTCGCGGGCCTGGCGGGTGCCAACCTGCAGGCCGCGTTCCAGAACCCCTGGATCATCGGCACCTTCGTCGCCATCTTCATCGCGCTGGCGATGTCGATGTTCGGCTTCTACGACCTGCAGATGCCGGCCGGGGTACAGAGCAAGCTGTCGCAGATCAGCAACAAGCAGGAAGGCGGCACCTACGTCGGCGCCGGGATCATGGGCTTTCTCTCCGCCCTGATCGTCGGCCCCTGCGTGACCGCGCCGCTGATCGGGGCCCTGCTCTATATCAGCCACACCGGTGACGCGGTGCTGGGCGGTATCGCCCTGTTCTCGCTGAGCATGGGCATGGGCGCCCCGCTGCTGGCCATCGGCACCTCCGCCGGACGCCTGCTGCCAAAGGCCGGCCCGTGGATGGACACCATCAAGGCGGCCTTCGGGGTCGGCCTGCTGGCCATCGGCATCTGGCTGCTCGAACGGGTCATCCCGGGCGAGATCGCGATGTTCCTGTGGGCCATCCTGCTGATCGTGACCGCGGTCTATATGGGTGCACTCAAGACCCTGCCGGAGGGCACCTCCGGCTGGCACACCCTGTGGAAAGGCCTGGGCGTGGTGCTCCTGATCTACGGCGTGCTGCTGATGCTGGGCGCGGCCACCGGCGGCAAGGACATCTTCCGCCCGCTGGCCACGCTCAATCAGCCCGCGGTGACCGCCAGCGGCGAACAGGCCGGGCCGACGGAGATGCAGTTCACCTACATCGACAGCCTCGAAGATCTCGAACGCGAGCTGGAGCAGGCACAGGGCAATAACCAGCCGGTGTTTCTGGACTTCTACGCCGACTGGTGCGTGGACTGCGTGCGCCTGGACCGCACCACCTTCCAGGACCAGCGCGTCATCAACGCGATGGCGGACGTGCACCTGCTCAAGGCCGATGTCACCGACAACACCTCGGAGCACCGCAACCTGATGCGCGAGTTCAACCTGTTCGGGCCCCCGGCCATGATCTTCTGGGACGCCGACGGCAATGAACTGCGCAACTACCGCAACGTCGGGTACCTGAATGCCGACCGTTTCCTGGCGCATGTGGAAAGCGCCATCGGGGTGACGCCATGAGGCCTCACTCGCACGCGCTCACCGGGCTGGCAGTCGCCACGGCCGGCGCCTTCCTTCTGGCCGCCTGCGGCGATCCGGAGCCGGAGATGGATACCGCGGGCGCCGCCGCCGACGCAGCCCCCGAGGTCGCGGCCGAGGCGGCCTCGGGCAACCAGCGCATCGACTTCACCCTGCCCGATCTCGCGGGGGACGAACGCCAGCTCAGCGAATGGGACGGCGACCTGATCGTGCTGAACTTCTGGGCCACCTGGTGTCCGCCCTGCAAGAAGGAAATGCCACTGTTCCAGGACACCTACGAGGCCCACCGGGACGACGGCTTCACCATCGTCGCGGTGGCGGTGGACGAACAGACAGCCACCCAGCACTTCGTGGACGACTTCGGGATCGAATTCCCGGTCCTGATCGGTCAGGACGAGGCGGTCGCCGTGGGCCGCGAATACGGCAACCGCATTGGCGCCCTGCCCTACACCGTGCTGATCGCCCGCGATGGCACCATCCTCGACACCCATCGCGGCGAGGTGGAACCGGAAGACCTGGACGGGTGGCTGGAGGCGCACCTGTAGCATCCCCAAGTGCCGGAGTGGCGCGCCCGGCGCCCTTGCGCCACAAGGCTGGTAAGTTAGGGAGACACTGATTGGATTGCACGCTCGCGTTGGTACCCCCTGTTTCTCGAGACAAGGCGCGGTGCGCAGCCGGTAGTGGTTCTACCGGCAAGGGCCGCAACGCAGGATCGGGGAACAGGGGGTGCCACCCCCACAATTTATTTCACGAAGGGGCTCGGCCGCTTTTGCGTGGGAACGGCGTTACGGTTCCCTTGTGCAGAATGACTGCACGGCAGTCACCGTGCCTTGTTCGCACGCAAAAGCGACTCGAGCGCGAGCGTGCAATCCAATCAGTGTCTCCCTAAGCCGCCATGACCGAGCGCGAACGCCTGTGGGAACTCGCCCGCCTGATCCGACTGGATCGCCCGGTGGGCATCTACCTGCTACTGTGGCCCACCTTCTGGGCCCTGTGGGTAGCGGCCGACGGCTGGCCGCCCGCCTATCTGATCTTCATCTTCACCGCCGGCGTGGTCCTGATGCGCTCGGCCGGCTGCGCGATCAACGACTACGCCGACCGTGACTTCGACGCCCACGTGGCCCGTACCCGCGACCGTCCGCTGGCGATCGGCACGATCACCCCGCGCGAGGCCCTGGGCACCTTCGTGGCGCTCAGCGTGGTCGCCTTCGTGCTGGTGCTGTTCACCAATGTGCTGACCATCCTGTATTCCCTGGTGGCCGTTGCGCTGGCCGGCACCTATCCGTTCTCCAAGCGCTTCCACCACTTCCCGCAGGTCCATCTGGGCGCGGCCTTTGCCTGGGCCGTGCCAATGGCTTTCACCGCGGTCACCGGCGAGCATCCACCGCCCGTCGCCTGGCTGCTGTTCGTGACGGTTCTGGCCTGGACCGTGGTGTACGACACCTTCTACGGCATGGTGGATCGCGAGGACGATCTGAAGATCGGCGTGAAGTCCACCGCGATCGCCTTCGGCGAGCTGGACCGCCTGATCACCGCCGGGCTGCAGGTCCTGGTCTGGTACGGGCTCTACCTGGTCGGCCAGCACGCCGGGTTCGGGGGCTACTACACGGCCGGGCTGGTGATCGTGGCGATGCTGATGTTCTACCAGCAGTTCCTGATCTTCGAGCGCGAGCCTGCCGACTGCCTGCGGGCCTTCAAGAACAACCACTACCTGGGCGCCGTGGTCCTGCTAGCGATGATCGCCGACCATCACCTCGGCGCCTGACGCGCCCCCTGGGCGGCTCAGGCACGCGCCAGTACCAGCCCCTCCACCCGCTCGGCACCCGCCCGCCGCAGCACGCCGGCCAGCGCCGACAGCGTCGCCCCGGTGGTGGCCACATCATCCACCAGCAGCACATGCCGCCCCGCGAGATCCTCGCCGCGCCAGGCAAAGGCCCCCTTCACATTGCTCCGGCGGGCCTTGCGGCCCAGCGCCTGTTGCGACGCGGTGGCCCGAATGCGCCGCAACGCCCGGGTCTCCAGCGCCGCCCCCAATTCCGCCGCCACGCGCCGGGCCAGGACATCCGACTGATTGAAACCGCGCTCGCGCAGCCGCCGCCCGTGCAGCGGCACCGGCAGCACCGTATCGGGCGAGGACCGACGTCCCTGGCCGCCACCGTCAAAGGCCACCCGGGCGACATGGCCCGCCAGCGCCGCCAGGGCCCGCTCGGCCCGAACATTGCCGCCATGCTTGTAGGCGAGGATCAACTGGTCCAGCGGCCAGGCATAGGCCCATCCGGCGTGCAGCGCGTCCAGCGCCGGGGGCTGGCGCACGCAGGCCGGGCACACCCCGGCCGTCGGCAAGGGGAGCGCACAGGTGGGACACGGGCGCTCCAGTGGTGGCAGATCGCCCCGGCAGCCCGTGCAGACCGCCGGTCCGGGCGCCAGGCACAGGCCGCAATGGGACGGGTACAGGGCCTCCGCCAGCCACTCGGCGCAGGCAGCTGACCAGGCCGTCCAACGCGCGGCCACGGCATGCACAGGGCCCGGTTGCGATGAAGGGGTCAGGGGCATGATGGTATGCTCTGCGTTTTGCATGCAGGGTAGACCATGGCCACCAGGACCGTCTCCGGGCGCAGCTCTCGGCGCGCCGCGTCGATGTTCGACATCGGCAACCTGATCAGCGTGTCGATCGCCGGCATCCCGCTGTTCGTGGTCAGCAGCGAGGGGGTCGGGGTCGGTTTCATCATCGCCGCGATCATGGGGATCGTCCCGCTGGTCCTGTGGTTCGGCGGCTCCATGCTGGTCTATGCCCTGAACAAGCACCACCCCGATCCGCGCGTCGGCCATCACACCCAGTGGGCCGCGTACCGCTACTACGCGCTGATGGGCGCGCTGATCGTGGTCGCCACCTTCTTCCCGCCGGATCTCGACTACTACCGCGCCTACTGGGCGATCGCCGCGGCCATCCTGCTGCCCTGGACGATCTACGCGCTGTTCACCATCTACCGCGAGCCCTGGGCGGATGTCGAGATCCCCGCCGAATCCGACGAGGACCACCACCTATGAGCACGCCCCGCCACGACTGGAATACCAACGAGGTCGAGGCCCTGCTCGACCTGCCGCTGAACGACCTGATCTTCCGTGCACAGACGGTGCACCGCGAGCACTTCGACCCGAACGCGGTGCAGGTGAGCACGCTGCTGTCGATCAAGACCGGGGCCTGCCCGGAGGACTGCGCCTACTGCCCGCAGAGCGCGCACCATGACGTGGAACTGGAGCGCGAGCGCCTGCTGCCGCTGGAGGAAGTGCTCGAGGCCGCGCGCAACGCCCGCGCCCAGGGCGCGACCCGCTTCTGCATGGGCGCGGCCTGGCGCAACCCCACCGACAAGAACCTGGAGCGCGTGATCGAGATGGTACGCGCCGTCAAGGACGAGGGGCTGGAGACCTGCATGACCCTCGGCATGCTGAAGGCCGAACAGGCGAAGCGCCTGTCCGAGGCGGGGCTGGACTACTACAACCACAACCTCGACACCTCGCCGGAGTTCTATGGGCACATCATCTCCACGCGCACCTACGAGGACCGCCTGGAGACCCTGGAGCATGTGCGCGAGGCCGGCATGAACGTCTGTTGCGGCGGCATCCTCGGCATGGGCGAGTCGCGGCGCGACCGCGCGCGCCTGCTGCAGCAGATGGCCAACCTGCCGAAGCACCCGGAATCGGTCCCGATCAACCAGCTGATCCAGGTCGAGGGCACGCCGCTGCACGGGATCGAGGACCTCGACCCGCTGGAGTTCGTGCGCACCATCGCCGCGACCCGCATCCTGATGCCGGCCTCCTACGTGCGCCTCTCCGCCGGGCGCACCGAGATGTCCGACGAGATGCAGGCCCTGTGCTTCCTGGCCGGCGCCAACTCGCTGTTCTACGGCGACACCCTGCTGACCACGCCGAACCCCGGCGAGAATCACGACCTCGCGCTGTTCGAACGCCTGGGCCTGCGCCCGGAGACCGGGCCGGAAGCCCCTGCGGAATCGGACCGGCCCGCCTCCGCATCGGCCTGAGCCAAGCGGCCGGTGGCGGGCGACTTTCCCGATCATTTCTCGGCGGTGGCGGCGGCGTATGCCCGCCACCGCCCGGACTACCCCGCCGAGCTGTTTGACTGGCTGGCCGCGCACACCCCGCGCCACGAACGGGCCTGGGACTGCGCCAGCGGCAACGGCCAGGCCGCGCAGGGCCTGCAGCCGCACTTCCCGCAGGTCGTGGCGACAGACGCCGCCCCGGCCCTGCTGGCCGCCCTGCCGGCGACCACCGGGATCGACCGCATCGCCTGCGCCGCCGAGGCCTGCGCGCTGGCCGACGCCTCGGTAGATCTCGCCTGTGTCGCCCAGGCCGCACACTGGTTTCGCCACTCCGAGTTCCATGACGAGGTTGCACGCGTCCTGCGCCCGGGCGGCCTGCTGGCGATCTGGGGCTACGGCATCCTGCGCGCCGAGGATCCGGCGCTGGACCGCCTGCTGACCGACTTCCACGACACCACCCTGGCGCCCTGGTGGCCGGAAGAGCGCAGCCACATCCGCAGCCACTACCGCGACCTGCCCTTCCCCTGGGCGGAGATCGAGACACCCGAGTTTCGGATCGACCGCGACTGGGACCGCAACACCCTGCTCGGCTACCTCGGCACCTGGTCGGCCATCCGCCGCGCGCAGGCCGCCGGGCAGGATCCGCTGGCCGCACTGGAGCCGGCCCTGCGCGCGCTGTGGCCGAACGCGGACATCACCGTCCGCGTGCACTGGCCGATCTTCCTGCGTGCCGGGCTGCGGCCGTGAGCGACTCACCATGAGCAAGTCACTGCAGGCCTTCCTGCAGGCCCGCCTCGACGGGGTACGGGCGGACGCACGCTGGCGCCGTCTGCGCACGCTGGACGGTCCGCAGCAGCCGGAACAGGTCATCGACGGCCAGCCAGTCGTCGCCTTCTGCTCCAACGACTACCTGGGCCTGGCGGCCGATCCGGCCGTCACCGCCGCCGCCCGCGAGGCCCTCGACCGCTACGGGGTCGGGGCCGGCGCGGCCCATCTGATCAACGGCCACACCCGCGCCCATGTGGAACTGGAGCAGGCGCTGGCGCGCTTTACCAGCCGTGAGCGCGCGCTGCTGTTCTCCACCGGCTACATGGCCAACCTGGCGCTGGTACAGACGCTGGCCGGCCGCCACGACACGGTGTTCGAGGACCGCTGGAACCATGCCTCGCTGATCGACGCGGTACGCCTGGCCGGCGCGCGCAGCCAGCGCTATCACCATGCCGATCCCGGGCACCTGCGCGAACGTCTGGAGCAGGCCCCCGATCGTGGTCACCGGCTGATCGTGACCGACGGGGTGTTCTCCATGGACGGCGACATCGCCCCGCTGCCGGAACTGGCCGCGCTGGCACGCGAGTTCGACGCCTGGCTGATGGTGGATGATGCCCACGGCCTGTCGGTGCTGGGTACGACCGGCGGCGGCAGCTGCCAGCACCACGGCCTTGGCGCGGACGACGTCCCGATCCTGATGGGCACGCTGGGCAAGGGCTTCGGCACCGCCGGGGCCTTCGTCGCCGGCTCCGAGGCCCTGATCGAGGCCCTGATCCAGACCGCGCGCTCCTACATCTACACCACCGCGATGCCGGCCGCCCTGGCCGCCGCCACGCTGGCCTCCGTACGGATCGCCGAGACCGCCACGGATCGGCGTGCGCACCTGCAGGGCCTGCTGCAACGCCTGGGGGCAGGCCTGGACCGGCTCGGCCTGCAGCACCCGCCGCCCCTGACCCCGATCCAGCCGGTCCACATCGGTGACGCCCGCCGCGCCAGTGCCGTAGCCGAGAGGCTGCTGGCCGCCGGCTTCCTGGTCCCGGCCATCCGCCCGCCGACGGTCCCCGAGGGCCAGGCGCGGCTGCGCATCACGCTGTCCGCCAGCCACACCGAGTCTCAAGTGGATACGCTGCTACGGGCGCTGGAGCACGCGCTCGCCGCCACCACCACGTGAAACCGCGCACAGTCCCGACACGCAGCCGTTCACGCTTCCGCAAAACACCCCGCCACGTTAAACAACCGTTCAGCGAAACAACGCCAAGCTGGGCCCGTATCCGATCAAAAGGAGACGGACCATGGCACGGAAACGCACCCAATCCCGTCGCGGCCTGCCCGCGCACCTGAAGGTACTGGCCGCCGCACTGCTGTTCGGATTTGCCGCCGATACCCTGGCCTCGCCACCGCCCTGGGCACCGGCCCACGGCTGGCGCGCGCAGAACGACTCGGGCTATCACGGCTACCACGGTCACAGTTATGAACGCTGGGAGCGGGATTACGGCGTGATGGACGGGCGCTGCAACCGCGACGCGATCGGGGCCGCCATCGGTGGCGGCGCGGGGGCCGTGATCGGCCATCGGGTCGGCGATGGCGACCCGGTCGCGATCCTGATCGGCGCGGCCGGGGGCGCGGTGCTGGGCGGCATGATCGGCCGCCAGATGGATCGCAACGACCAGGCCTGCATGGGACACGCCCTGGAACTGGCCGAGACCGGCCAGACCGTGCACTGGCGCAATGCCCATGACCAGCCGGTACAGCTGACCCCGCGCCGCAACCGCGACAGTGGCTGCCGCGACTTCGAGATGACCATCGACGGCCAGCGTCACACCGGCACCGCCTGTCCGTCGGAGCCCGGGCACTGGGAGATCCGCGGCTGACCGGCGGGGCCCGCCAGGGACAAGGCGCTACAACTCGCCGCGCTCGGCCAGGGACACGCTCTCGTCGGCGACGATCACATGATCGAGGACCCGGACGTCCACGAGCCCAAGGGCATCGGCCAGGCGGCGGGTGATGGCGACATCCGAGCGCGACGGCTCGGCCACGCCCGAGGGGTGGTTGTGCGCCAGGATCACCGCCGCCGCGTTGTGCCGCAGGGCACGCCGCACCACCTCGCGCGGGTGTACGGAGGCGCCGTCGATGGTGCCGCGAAAGAGCTCCTCGAAGGCGATCACCCGATGGCGGTTGTCCAGGAACAGGACCGCAAAGACCTCGAAGGGATAGTCGCGCAGGCGCGCCGCGAGGAACTGGCGGGTCGCGGTTGGCGAGGTCAGTGCATCGCCACGCTCCAGGTCGGCGGCCAGGTGCCGCCGCCCCATCTCGAGTACCGCCTGGAGCTGGGCGTACTTGGCATCGCCCAGCCCCGGCGCCGCGCAGAACCCCGCCTGATCGGCCTGCAGCAGCGGCCGCAGCCCGCCGAAACGGTTAAGCAAATCGCGGGCGACATCGACCGCGCTCTTGCCGGCCACGCCGGTGCGCAGAAAGATCGCCAGCAGCTCCGCATCGGAAAGCGCGGCCGCGCCGCGCTCGATCAGCTTCTCCCGCGGGCGTTCGGCCGCGGGCCAGTCGGTAATCGCCATCCCCACCTCCCTGTGGTTCGGTCGTTTGGTTTTTCGGTCCAGGGCGCCGCTCAAGACATCCTGCAAGCCCGCCTGTTGCCCTCGGTCAGTCCTCGAAGCGGGAGATGTCGCGCACCGCGCCGAAGGCGGCGGAGGTCGTCATCAGGGCGTAGGCGCGCAGGGCCTGGGTGACCGGACGGGTCCGCGACTCGGGCTTCCAGGCCTTCGCGCCGCGGGCCTCCATCGCCTCGCGCCGGGCCGCCAGGATGGCGTCGTCGACGTCGATGCGGATCTCGCGCCCGGGGATGTCGATCACGATGGTGTCGCCCTCCTCGATCAGGCCGATCGCGCCGCCCTGCGCGGCCTCCGGCGAGACGTGCCCGATGGACAGCCCGGAGGTGCCGCCGGAGAAGCGCCCGTCGGTGATCAGCGCGCATTCCTTGCCCAGCCCCTTGGACTTCAGATACGAGGTCGGGTAGAGCATCTCCTGCATGCCGGGGCCGCCCTTCGGGCCCTCGTAGCGGATGATCACGACGTCACCCGCCTGGATGCGGTCGCCGAGGATTGCCTCGACGGCCGCGTCCTGGCTCTCGAACACCCGCGCGGGGCCGGAGAACTTCAGGATGCTCTCGTCGACCCCCGCGGTCTTCACGATGCAGCCGTCCGGGGCCATGTTGCCGTAGAGCACGGCCAGGCCGCCGTCGGTCGAGTAGGCATGTTCGATATCGCGGATACAGCCGTTCTCGCGGTCGATATCCAGGCTGTCCCAGGTCTTGTCCTGGCTGAACGCGACTTGGGTGGGCACGCCGCCCGGCGCGGCCTTGTACAGAGTCTCGGATTCGGCGGCGTGGCGCATCACGTCCCACTGTTCCAGGGCCTGGCCCATGGTGTCGGCGTGGACCGTCGGGATGTCGCGGTGGATCAGCCCGCCACGATCCAGCTCGGCGAGGATGCCGACCACGCCACCGGCGCGATGCACGTCCTCCATGTGGTAGAGCTGGGTGGCCGGGGCCACCTTGCACAGGTTCGGGACCTTGCGCGACAGGCGGTCGATGTCCGCCATGGTGAAGTCGACCTCGCCCTCGCGCGCGGCCGCCAGCAGATGGAGCACGGTGTTGGTGGAGCCGCCCATGGCGATGTCCAGGCTCATCGCATTCTCGAAGGCCTCGAAGGTAGCGATCGAACGCGGCAGCACGGATGCGTCGTCCTGCTCGTAATAGCGCTTCGCAAGCTCGACCACGCGCCGGCCGGCCTGTTCGAACAGCGACTTGCGGCCGGCATGGGTGGCCAGCAGCGAGCCGTTGCCCGGCAGCGACAGGCCCAGGGCCTCGGTCAGGCAGTTCATCGAGTTGGCGGTGAACATGCCGGAGCAGGAGCCGCAGGTCGGGCAGGCGGAGCGCTCGATGGACTCCACCTCCTCGTCGCTGGCGCTGGAGTCGGCGGCCTTGACCATCGCGTCCACCAGGTCCAGATGGATGACCTTGTCGCTACCCGGGGCCTGCACCTTGCCGGCCTCCATCGGGCCGCCGGAGACGAACACCACCGGGATGTTCAGGCGCATCGCGGCCATCAGCATCCCGGGGGTGATCTTGTCGCAGTTGGAGATGCACACCAGCGCGTCGGCGCAGTGGGCATTGACCATGTACTCGACCGAGTCGGCGATGATCTCGCGCGAGGGCAGCGAATAGAGCATCCCGCCGTGACCCATCGCGATGCCGTCATCCACCGCAATGGTGTTGAACTCCTTGGCCACACCACCGGCCTTCTCCACCTCGCCGGCGACCAGCTGGCCCAGATCCTTCAGGTGCACGTGCCCGGGCACGAACTGGGTGAAGGAGTTGGCAATGGCGATGATCGGCTTGCCGAAGTCGCCATCCTTCATGCCGGTGGCGCGCCACAGGGCGCGGGCACCGGCCATGTTGCGGCCGTGGGTGGTGGTGCGGGAGCGATAGGCGGGCATGGTCGGGTCTCGTGAACGTTTACGCAGAAGCGGAATCGTACATAATGAGTCGTACAAACCCCAGTATCCCGAGGTCCCGGCAATGAAAATCGAGGTCGAGAACATCAAGTGCGGCGGCTGCGCCAGCTCCATCCGCAAGGGCCTGCTGCAGGTCGAAGGCGTCACTGAGGCCGAGGTCGACGTGGAAGGCGGCGCCGTCGAGGTCCAGGCCCCGGACAGCGCCCGCGAAGCGGTCGCCGCCAAGCTCGCCAGCATGGGCTACCCCGAGGTGGGATCGGTCTCCGGCTGGCGTTCCACCAGTGCCAAGGCCAAGTCCTTCGCCAGCTGCGCTGTGGGGCGCATGAGCGGCGATTAGGCCGTGCCACTCCGATCGCCGGGCCGGGCCTGGGCCGGGCTGGCCTGGCTGATCCTGTTCGTCGGCTTTGGCGCGGGGTGCGCGCAGGCCGAAAACGGGCTCCCGACGGCCGACCTGGACATCGGTGAACAGACCCTTACCGTCGAGATCGCCGCGACGGACCGCGCCCGCCGGATCGGCCTGATGCACCGCGACCACCTGCCGGACGACCACGGCATGCTGTTCATATGGCCGCGTCCGGCGCAGTACGGCATGTGGATGCATAACACCCGCATCCCGCTGGATGTGGCCTTTATCGATGCCGATTTCACCATCACCAACATCGCATCCATGACACCCCACTCCACCCGCATCCATGAGGCGAAACGCCCCGTGCGCTACGCGCTGGAGGTCAATGCCGGCTGGTTCGAGCGGCACGGCGTCGCGGCCGGCGATCGCGTACCCGACCTGGAGCGAATCGTCGGCGGGAACGACTGACACCTTTCCAGCACAACGCGGCCCGGGCTGCCGACGCGCAAATTGATCCGTGTTTTCACTAGGGAAACACGGATCAATGTACACGCTCGCGCTCGAGTCGCTTTTGCGCGCGAACAAGGCGCGGTGACTGCCGTGCAGTCGTTCTGCACAAGGGAGCCGCAACGCCGTGGGCATGCAAAAGCGGCCGAGCCCCTTCGGGGTTGGCACCCCAGGTTCCCCGATCCTGCGTTGCGGCCCTTGCCGGTAGAACCACTACCGGCTGCGCACCGCGCCTTGCCTCGGAAAACCTGGGGTGCCAACGCGAGTGTGTACATTGATCCGTGTTTCCCTAGACTGTCGGCTCAGGACATCCTCAGGAAACGGACGCGCACGTGACCACCACGCCCCACCCATCCGCCCGCCCCGGCGCACCCTTGCGCCGAGCCCCGCAGCCCGGGGAACTCGCGTGGTTCCGCGATGCCGTGCCGTATATCGCGGCCCACCGCGGACGCACCATGGTGATCGCGCTGGCGGGCGAGGCCGCCCAGGCGCCGGAATTCCCGGCGCTGATGCGCGACATCGCCAAGCTCAATGCCCTCGGCATCCGGGTGGTGCTGGTCTACGGCGCCCGGCCGCAGATCGAGGCCCGCATGGGCGAGCGCGGGCTGACCCCGGCCTATGCCAATGGCCTGCGCGTAACCGATGCCCCGGCGCTGGAGGCCGTGCTGGACGCGGTCGGCCGGCTGCGCCTGCAGATCGAGGGGCTGTTGTCCCGCAGCCTGGGCCAACCCGGCACCGGGAACGCGCGGCTGCGCGTGGCCAGCGGCAATTTCGTGACCGCCCGACCGCTGGGTGTGCGCGACGGGGTGGACTTCCATTACACCGGCGAGGTCCGCGGGGTGGATACCAACGCGCTCGCGGCCTTGCTGGAGCGCGAGCAGGTCGCCCTGGTGTCACCGCTGGGCTACTCCCCCACCGGCGAGGTCTTCAATCTCTCCGGGGAAGACGTCGCCACCCAGGTGGCGATCGCACTGAATGCCGACAAGCTGATCTTCCTGACCGAGGCCGGCGTGCTGCGTGACCCGGAACACGGCGTGCTCGACCAGCTCACCGTGCCGGCCGCGCAGGAGTTGCTGGAGACCAGCCCCGACCTGCCGGAGGAACTGGCGAACCATTTGAGGAGCGCGATCGATGCCTGCCACCAGCGCGCGATGCGGGTGCACCTGGTGGATCGGCACGACGACGGCGGGCTGCTGACCGAACTCTTCACCCGTCAGGGGATCGGGACCCTGGTCTCGCGCGAGCCGCTGGAACGCCTGCGCCCGGCCACGCTCGACGACGTGGGCGGCATCCACGCGCTGCTGGAACCGTTGGAGGCCGAAGGCATCCTGGTGCACCGCGCGCGTGAACACCTGGAGCTGGAGATCGACCGCTTTCAGGTGCTGGAGGCGGACGGCCTGATCATTGGCACGGCCGCGCTGTATCCGTTCGAGGCGGATGCGGCGGAGATCGCCTGCCTGGCCCTTCACGGCGACTACCGCGGCAGCGGCCGCGGCGACCGCCTGCTGCAGGCGATGGAACAGCTGGCGCGGGAGCAGGGGATCCGGCGGGTGTTCGTGCTGACTACGCGCACCGCGCAGTGGTTCCAGGAGCGTGGCTACACCCCGGGCCAGGTGGATGATCTCCCCGCGAGCCGCCAGACCCGGTACAACCAGGCGCGCAACTCGCGGGTCTTCACCCGCAACCTGACCGAAGCATAGCCAGGGACTACTGCGCGTAGCGGGCCTCGTCGCGCTCGTGGGCCTCCTGGGCGGCAACGCTCAGGGTGGCGATGGGCCGCGCCTCCAGTCGGGCAATCCCGATCGGCTCGCCGGTCTCCTCGCAGTAGCCGTATTCGCCGCGGTCGATGCGCGCCAGCGCCGCGTCGATCTTGTTCAGCAGCTTGCGGTAGCGATCCCGCGTGCGCAGCTCCAAGCCGGCATCCGTTTCGTGACTCGCCCGGTCGTTGGGGTCGGGCTCCTGCCAGCTCTCGCTGCGCAGGTGCTCCAGGGTCTGTTCCGATTCCTCGATCAGCTCGGCACGCCAGGCCTCGAGCTTGGCGCGAAAGTAGTCCAGCTGACGCGGATTCATGTAGGGTTCGTCCTCGGACGGGCGGTACCCGGAATCCGGGCGGGTCTTGGCATCTTGGCTCATCTCGGGCCCCTCGCCAGGCCCCTTTCCGCCCCATGCGGAAAGGCCCCGGCGCGATACGCGGTACACCCGATCGAGTATAGGGCAATCCCCCCGTCGGGCGGCAAACAGAAAAACCCGCCCCGATGCACATCCCTGGAACCACGGACACCGACACAGCCCGCATGCAGCGCATCCTCCAGATCAGCGACACCCACCTGGGCCGGGAGCCAGGCCCGATCCGGGCCGGCTACCCCGACAGCGACCGCCAGCTCGCACGGGTCCTCGAGGCACTGGCCCGGAACGAGGACCGGCCGGACCTGCTCTGGCTGACCGGCGACCTGGCCGAGGATCCCACGCCGGCCGCCTACGCGCGTCTGCTGGGCCTACTCGACCAGCACGTAAAGGGCTGGCCCGTCGCCGGACTGGCCGGCAATCACGACGACTGGCACACCCTGCACCGCGCGTTCGACACGGCCGGGTACCCCCTGGACGGCCACCGCATACAGGGCGACTGGCTCCTGATCGGCGTCAATTCGGCGGTCGCGGGCCAGGCGACCGGCCGTATCGAACCCGCCGAGCTGGAACGACTGGATCAGTTACTGACCAGCCATCCGGAGCACTGGGGCTTGATCGCCATCCATCACCCGGTCGTCCCGATTGGCAGCGCATGGATGGACCGGATCGGCCTGACCAATCCGGACGACCTGTTCGCGGTGCTGGATCGCCACCCGCGTGTGCGGGCCTGCCTGTTCGGCCACATCCACCAGGACTTCCGCGGCAAACGCCAGGGCATCGAGCTGCTCGGCTGCCCCTCCACCTGCATCCAGTTCGCCCCCGGATCCGAACGCTTCGCGCTGGATACCGAGGCCGCCGGCTATCGCGTGCTGGACCTGCACCCGGACGGACGGCTCGACACCCGCATCCAGCGCGTATCCGGGGAGGCCTGCACATGATCCCGGACGATACCCGCAGCCATCAGCTCCAGGCTTGGCTCGCGCGCCAGCCAGGCGATTTCACGGACCTTGCCCTGTTGCGTGCGGATGCCAGTTTCCGCCGTTATTTCCGCCTGCACCGCGATGGCGAGCCGGTGGTGCTGATGGACGCCCCGCCGGAGCGCGAGGCCACCGAACCGTTCGTGCAGATCGCGGGGCTGCTGGAGTCGCTGGGTCTGCGCCCGCCGCGCGTGCTGACGCACGACCCGGCAGCCGGATTCGTCCTGCTCGAGGATCTGGGTGACCGGACCTTTACCCGGGCACTGGCCGAGGGGTCCACAGAAGGCCCGCTGTACGACCGCGCCATCGACACCCTGCTCCAGCTCCACAGCGCCTGGCCGTCCAGGGCCGCGACGGCCCCGGCCCTGCCCGCCTACGACATGCCGCGTCTGCTCGACGAGGCTGCCCTGTTTGCCGACTGGTACTGGCCGGAACAACACGGTACCGCGATGGAACCGACGCAGCGCGACATGTTCCTGGAAGCCTGGCGCGAGACCCTCGAAGGTCTCCCCGCCCTCGACGACACGCTGGTGCTGCGCGACTTCCACGTCGACAACCTGATGCTGCCCCCCGGCGAGGACCGGGCCTGCGCCGTGCTGGATTTTCAGGACGCAGTCATCGGCAGCCCGGCCTACGATGTCGTCTCGCTGCTGGAGGATGCCCGCCGCGAGGTGTCCCCGGACACCGTGGCGCAGGGCCTGGAGCGCTACCTCGCGGCTGCATCCTGGGACCGCGCGGCATTCATGCACCACTACCGGGTCCTCGGCGTCCAGCGCACCACCAAGATCCTCGGGATCTTCGTGCGCCTCGCGCGGCGCGATGCCAAGCCCCGCTACCTGGAGCACCTGCCCCGCCTGCACCGCTTGCTGGCGCAGGGGCTGATGCATCCGGAGGTGGAGCCGGTCGCTGCCTGGTTCCGTACCGACATGCCCGAACGCTTGCAGGACAACTAGACCATGGGGACACACGGATCCATGCGCGCGATGATCCTGGCCGCCGGCCGCGGCGAACGCATGCGCCCGCTGACCGACCACTGCCCGAAACCCCTGCTGCCAGTCGGCGGGCGCCCACTGATCACCTACACCCTGGACCGCCTGGCGGCCGCGGGCTACCGCGAGGTGGTGATCAACCTGGCGCACCTGGGCGAGCAGATCCGCACGACGCTGGGCGCGCAGCACGCCGGTCTGGCGATCCACTACTCACCAGAGCCCGAGGGGGCCCTGGAGACCGCGGGCGGCATCCGCAAGGCGCTGCCGCTGCTGGGCGACGCGCCGTTCCTGGTCGTCAACGGCGATGTCTGGTGCGACCATCCGCTGACCCCGCCGGAGACCCTGCGCCGGTCCACCAACCGGCCCCTCGCGCACCTTGTGCTGGTGGACAACCCGGAGCATCACCCGCGGGGCGACTTCACCCTGAAGGACGCACAGATCGGGCTCGACGACGGCGAGGCCCTGACCTTCAGCGGCATCGGCTGGTACGACCCGGCCCTTTTCCGCGATCTGCCGCCCGGCCGCCATGCGCTCGGCCCCCTGCTGCGCCCGGCCATCGCCGCCGGCCGCATCACCGGGGAGCACCACACCGGAGACTGGCGCGACATCGGTACCCCGGAGCGCCTGGCGGCACTGGACGCCGAGCTGGGGAAACGCTGAGCGCCCGCCGTCACGAAGTGAACGGCACCCGCGCCATCGCCCCGATCAGGGCTTGATGTAGGTATACCCGGCGCGCTGCAACCGGGTCAGTTCCACGATGCCGCTGGGCACCACATCCTGCTCCGCCACCTCGTGCAGATCCTCGCGCTCCAGCCCGCGCGAGGCCATCGTGTTGCCGCACACCAGAAAACGGACATCCTGCAGTTTCAGGGTATTCACCGTACTGCGCAGATCCGGATCGCTGCGCGCGTGCTGCAGCAGGGTGATGCCACTGCCATGCATCAGCACCTTGATCTCCAGCGGTGAGCCATCAGGGCTGCCATCAATGTGATTCTGCAGATTACGCAGGGCATTCAGGTGGAGCTCCGGGTCATCGGAATTGATGTGATAAACCACCCGGAGCGGCTCGTCGGCGGCCGGGGCGTCGGCGACCGTGCCAAACAACAATGCCGTCGCGCCGCCCGCGATCAGCATCAACAGAAACGCCCCGGCCAGAAACCAGCCGGGGCGTCTTGTGCGGTTCGCGGGCGACATGCGGGGTGCCGGCAAGGCCGGATCAGACCTTGATGTAGATCCAGCCCTCGGCCTGACGGCGGGCCGCCTCGGCGACGCCAGAATCGATCAGCTCGGCCTGCGGCAGGATGTCGACCGTCTTGCCCTCCTCGCGCGCCAGGCGGTTCAGGGTCTGGGCACAGGCGGTGAAGCGCAGCGTGGGGTAATCCTGCGCCAGGCGGTTCAGGGTCTGGGCACAGGCGGTGAAGCGCAGCGTGGGGTAATCCTGCGCCATGCTGGCAACCCGCTCCGGATACGGGGCGCTGTCGGTACGCAGCAGGTCCATCGCATTGTTGTGCACCACGACCTGCACGTTCAGATCGCGCCCGACGGCGGCCGCCTCGCGGTACATGCTCTCGATGTCATCCAGGAGCTCCGCCATCGCGCGGCGATCGGCTTCATTGATATGCAGCAGGATCTGGTCGGTCTCGGTGGCGGAAAACACCTGCTGTGGCGCCGCCGCGCCGCCCGCGACGTCATCGCTGGCGGCCATCTGCGCCATGGCCCCGGCGTCCTGATCGATCGCGGCCGACGGCTCGCCGCCGAAGAAACCGGCATCCCGGGTGATCTCGTAGCCGCCCAGCGAACCCACGACCAGCGCGAGCACCCCGGCGGCGACCGAAGGGAACCAGGCCGAACGACCGCCGCGCGACAACCGGCAGCGCCCGCCGGGGGCCCCGGTGCGACCAGCCGGCACATCCTCGTACGCCATGTTCACCAGCTCCTTGAGCTGGTGCATGTCGCAGACTTCGCGGCTCAGGTGCTCGCTGGAGGCAATCGTCTTCAGGGTGTAGAGACGATCCTCGGGAGAAAACTCGCCATCCACGAAGGCGTTGAGGATCTCCTCGCTGGGGCGGTTCCTTGCACTCAGTCGTTCATTCGACATGCCGATTCCTCACTACCTTGAGATAGGGTGTATCGGCCGCTTTCCCCGTGTCGGCCTGCTGCTCCAGCAGCACCTTCTTCAACTGTGCCCGAGCCCGGCTCAGGCGACTCATCACGGTGCCGATGGGTACATCCAGCACCTCCGAGACCTCGGAGTAGGCAAAGCCTTCGAGGTCCACCAGCGCGACCACCTGCCGGTGATCGGTGCTCAGTTCGGCCATCGCCCGGTGAACGTCCGCCACCATGCGGTTGCGTTCGGTCTGCTGCTCCGGGCAGTCCTCGCAGGGCAGCTCCATGCTGTCCACGTCCACCGTGTCCTTCTGCCGCCGTCCCCAGTCGCGGTAGCAGTTGGTCATGATCCGGAACACCCACGCCTTCAGGGCGCTCTCGTCCTGCAGCGACTTCAGCCGGGTCAGGGCCTTCATCATCGCCTCCTGCACCAGATCATCCGCCAGCGCGGCATCGTGACACCACGCAAAGGCCATGCGGTACATCTGGGGCCGCAGGTCGCATACCTTCTGGCGCAGCCTACGCTGCGCGAACCAGGTTGCCATGTTGTGTTTCCTCCATCCGCAGGCCGTACATGCGGCCTTGCTTGTTCTTGTACCCTGTAGGACGCTACCGGGCGCGGGGCTATTCCGATACTCCGGCCTTGCGACCGCACAAATCGCGCACCCCCGATTCCGTCGATCAGGATACCCAATGCCATTCGATCCGCAACAACTGGAGCGCGCGTTCGCGTTCGACCCCGACACCGTGCAGGACCTGCGCGAGCGCTGGTCACGGCTGATCACCGACGCGGTCTGGGGCGAACTCAAGACCGGCACCATCGGGGCCGTCCCGCGCCTGCGCAAGCGCCTGCTGGAGCTGGGCGAGAACCTGCGCTCCATGCTGTCGGACCGCGCCTGGATCCCGCACGAACGCGAACGCGTGAAGGGCGCGATGGCCGCCAGCCTCAACCTGCGCGACAGCCTGCAGCAGACCGACCGCGCCGCCAAGCTGCTGAACGGTGGTGCCGATTTCGAGACCTTCGAGGCCGACTACCTCGCCTTCCGCAAGCACCTGCTGGCCTTCATCGAGCACCACGAACAGATCTGGGGCGACCTCCTGGAGAGCCTCTACGACGAGGCCCCGGACACCGACGGCCGGGACGAGGACTAGTGGGCCGGGAAATCCGCGAGGAGCACTTCGGCGCGGCGGATTTCGACCGTTTTCACCAGGCTCTGGCCGACGAGACGGCCCGGCTGCTGGACTGGCTGCGCACACAGGCGGCCGCCGACCCCGCGCCGCCGCCGCGACTCGGCTTCGAGATCGAGGCCTGGCTGTGCGACGCACAAGGGCGCCCGCTGCCGGTCAACGAGGCCTTTCTCGCGGCGATGGACAGCCCGCTGGCCACCCGGGAGCTGGCCCAGTTCAATGTCGAACTGAACAGTAGCGTCTTCCGCGCCGGCCCCGGCTGCTTCGGCGCGATCCTCGAGGAGCTGCGCGAGACCCTGCGCCAGGCGCGGCGAGCCGCCCGTCATGCCGGAGCCGACCTGCTGATGGCCGGGAGCCTGCCGACCCTGGAGCCAGCCGATCTCGGGCTCCACCACATGTCCCGGCAGGCCCGCTATCGGGCGCTGAACAGCGCCATCCTGGAACAGCGCGCCCAGCGCCCGCTGGAGGTGGATATCGTCGGCCACGAACACCTGCAGCACCGCCACGCGGATGTGATGCTGGAGGCCGCGGCGACCTCCTTCCAGGTGCATATCGAGACCCGGCCCGATCGCGCCCATCGGGCCTACAACGCCTCGCTGGTGGCGGCCGCTCCGGTCCTCGCCGCCGCCGGGAACACGCCCTACATCTTCGGCCACGACCTGTGGGCCGAGAGCCGCATCCCGCTGTTCGAGCAGTCCGTGGAGGTAGGCGGATTCGCCAACTCGGCACGCGGCCCGATCCGGCGCGTGACCTTCGGCACCGGCTATCTGCATGACTCGATCGGCGAGCTGTTCACCGAGAACCTGGAGCACTTTCCGGTCCTGTTGCCGGTGGCACTGGACGAACCGGCCGACCAGCTGGCTCACCTCGCCTTCCACAACGGGACCATCTGGCGCTGGAACCGCCCCATCGTCGGCTGCGACGCCGATGGCCACCGCAGTCTGCGCCTGGAGTTCCGCTGCCTGCCCGCAGGCCCCTCACTGATCGACATGCTGGCCAACACGGCCTTCGCCCTGGGCCTGATCGAGCACCTGGTCGCCGAATCGCCGGACGGCACGCTGGAGACCCCGTTTTCCGAGGCCCGCGACAACTTCTACAATGCAGCCCGGCACGGACTGGACGCGCGCCTGCGCTGGGGCCACCGCGAACCGGCCCCGGCGCCCCGCCTGATCACCCGCGACCTGCTGCCCCGGGCAGCCGAAGGCCTGGAGCGCCTGGGCATCGAGCGCAGCGAACGCGACGCCCTGCTCGGGATCATCGCCGCGCGCGTGGCCAGCCGCCAGACCGGCGCACGCTGGCAGCGGGACTGGGTCGCGCGCCACGGGCGCGACTGGCCCGGGCTGGTTCGCGCCTATCGTGGCTGGCAGAACACCGGCGCGCCGGTCCACACCTGGGGACTCTGAGGAAACCCGTGACGCAATCCATCATCGAACACTTCGAACTACCCGACGGCTTCCTCGAAGCCACGCCCGAGACGTTGCACCAGTGCGTGCCCGGCCCGGCCCTGATCCACCTGGAAGGCCAGCGCGAACCCGCGGTGGCCGTGGTCCTGTTGCTGCACGGCAACGAACCGGTGGGCCTGCACGCGGTACAGCAGCTCCTGCGTCATTACACCGGGCGGCCGCTGCCACGCGCCCTGACGCTGATCGTGGGCAACCCGCAGGCGGCGGCCGTCAATCAGCGCCACCTGGACGACCAGCCGGACTTCAATCGCATCTGGCCGGGCACCGAACAGGCCGGTTCGCGCGAGGCCGATGTCTTTGCCGCGCTCTGCCGCCGCCTGGAGGGACGCGGCCTGTTCGCCGCGATCGACCTGCACAACAACACCGGGCGCAATCCCCATTACGCCTGCATCAATCGCCTGGACCCCCCGTTTCTGAACCTGGCCGCGCTGTTCGGGCGCACCGTGGTCTACTTCACCCGGCCGCGCGGGGTCGCCTCCATGGCCCTGGCCCGCATCGCGCCGGCCGTCACCCTGGAGTGCGGCCACCCCGGTGACGCCGCCGGTGTGGACCACGCCCGCGAGATGATCGACGCAGTGCTGCATCTGGACCACTTCGCGCCCGAGCCGCCACGGGAGGGCGCCATCGAGCTCTTCCACACGGTGGCTCAAGTCCGGGTGCGTCCCGGCTTGCAGGCCGGGCTGGAGGCACAGCACGACGTGCGCCTGGAACCCGATCTCGACGGCCTGAACTTCCAGCTGCTGCCCGCCGGTTCCCGTCTAGTACAGGTGCACGAAGATGCCGACGAGCCGCTGGTCGCGATCGCCGAGGACGGCTCGGAGGTCACCGGGGAATATCTGGAGCGCGCCGGCCAGGAGATCCGGCTCAAGCGCCCGGCCATGCCGTCCATGCTCACACTGGACACCCGGGTCATCGCCCAGGACTGCCTGTGCTACCTGATGGAGCCGCTGTCCCTTCCCTGACGCGCCCCAGCGGCTGCCGTTGCGGCGGCCGCCACCCTACTTCTTGCTGCTGGCGCGGCGCTTCGACGCCGCCGTAGCCGCCTTGCCGCCGTCGTTCAGGCTGATGATCTGCGTCTTGCTCGTGCGGTGACGGTAGATCTCGCGCAGGTAACGGATCGCCTGCTTGACGTTCTCGCGGCTCAGACGGATGTCGTTGATCGAGACAAAGCTCTTCTCGTTGCTGCACATCTCGCGGTATTTCTTCTCGTACATCGGCTTGATCGCGTACCAGTTGGTATCGAGGATGCGCGTGGGGTTCTCGTGTTCGTTCAGCATCTCGTCGATGCGCGCCTCGTCGAACTCCTCGGCCCGGATGAGATCCAGCACCGCATGGTCCAGGGTGTCGTCGAAGCGCGTCTTGTCGTTGGCAAAGCAGCGCTTGATGTAGGCGACGAACAGGGTCAGGAAGTCGTCCGACAGGCACGGGCTCTTCACCACCAGGGTGGTCAGCGACAGATTGGCCGAGGCGCCAATAACCAGGGCGTAGCGCTTGAGTGTGGTATTCGGGAACAGGCCGTTCAGGTGGGACTTCAGGCGATTCAGGTCCATGTAGGACAGCTTGTAGTCCTTCGGCAGGGACAGAATCGTGACAATGGACGAGCAGTTCTTGAAGAAATGCAGATCGCGCAGGTGCGTCGCGTCCATGTCCGATTCCTTGTACCCCTTCAGTGCCTCGCGGTAGCGCGGGGCGTCGATCGGCAGCAGGCTGATCCCTTCGATGGCCTCGGTCTGCTTGTTGAAGTGGGGCAGGTCGATCGAGCGGAAGAACAAGTCGTCGATATCCAGCGCAGAGCTCTTGGAGGAAGCCTCCTCGCCAGTAGTCACCTCCGATTCCGCGTAGGCGACCGCAACCGGACCGGCCAGACTCATGAACAGGTCGTTGGCATCCAGGCGAATGGTTTCGCCGATATCCACCCCGGCACGCCGGAAGTAGTCCTCGTCGTAGTCGGTGGTCACCGCCTGCGCGGTCAGGATGTTGAAGATCTGCTGGGAGATGTACTGGTTGGCGTAACGCTCCATCGCGTTCACGTCGACGTGGCGGATGTTGCCGTCGTCGGTCTCCTCCGCGTAGCGCATGATGTCGTTGGATATCAGCATCATCGCGTTCCACGGCCGGATGCGATGCATCATGTCCTCGTCACGCGTCTCTTCGGCCTCGAAGTTGTAGGAGAAGTCCCATTCCTCCGCCAGGTACTTGCACAGCAGACGCCCCGCGTTGATGTGCAGCGCCTCGGACATCTCGACGCGGTTGTCCTGGATGTTCGGCAGGATGCAGATCCCCGCCGCGAAGATCGGCTCGAACACGAAGGAATGGTCGCGATTCGCGGCCTCGCGCTTCTCCAGCTTGGGATCGAAGGTCTTGCGCATATAGGAGTACTGCTGCGCGAGGCCGAATTCGGAGGCCATCCCGGAGCCGGTGCCGCCGCCGGCACTGAAGATATAGAAGTACAGTCGTGACTGATTCGCCTTGATACCGCAGGAATCGATCAGATAGGAATGGATGAACTTCCAGTCCTCGTTGGCGAACTGGTCGGTGTCCTTGTTCAGAATGATGCGCGCAAGGTACTGGCCCAGGATGGGGGCATTGCCCGCGCCACCCGCGTGCACCTCGGACAGGTCCATGATCTTCATCTTGTTGTAGTTGTCGATGAAGTTGTTCTGCCCCGCCCGGTTGGAGAAGCGGATGCGGCCCTCGATGTCCTTGTCGAGGTCGCCCAGCATCACCATCGGCTCGATCAGGAAGACGGGCTTCACCGCGTTGGCTGGCGGCAGATTCAGGCTCTTGCGAATCCAGCGCAGCGGACGGCCTTCCTTCTCGCGCCCACCGGCCTCCTCGTTATCCAGTTCGCGCAGATAGTTGGAGCGCGCACTGTGCACCAGCGCCGCCACGTCCAGCGCGATGTTCGAACCGCAGCGGCCAACGCCAATAAGACACACCGACGGGAAGAACTGCTGCTTTTGTTCCTCGGTCGGGCTGCCCTTGGTCAGGCGCGGGAAGACCGAATTGCGCAGGTGGTCCAGATTCTCGAGGATCCGGTCCAGATCGCGTTCGGTGAAGTAGTGGGGCTCGCCGCCGCGCTCGACCTGACCCTCCAGAACATTCGACCGCGCCGCGTTGCGCGGCTGGGTCGCCCGGGCCGCCCGCGATGGATTGCGGATCGAGGTCTCGGTATCGGCAGTCCGGGTCGCCTCCGGCTCGGTCTGCACTGCGTGGTCCATGTTCTCGCTGGTGTCTTCTGTCGGCATGGTCAACGACTCCTGCAGTCCGAGCGGCCGGAATAGGCCCCAAAAATGTGATGCAATTCCGTTTGTGCCCCGCACTAAAGCACGCAGGGGGGCATGTTTCAACCACGAGGAGGCACAAAGATGCGAAGGACGCCGTTCGCGGCATCCAGTCGGTCAGGATGACGTGATCATGCGAGCACCGGTCGGGCGACCGGCGGACAGACGGAGGCGGTCAGGCGTCGCGTTCGACGCGCTCGAGGACCTGGGCGACGTGATCACCCTTGCGGTAGTTGGGGAGGTCGCGCTGCATGTCGGCCAGCGCCTTCTCGCGCGCCTGTTCGCTGTCGTACCAGCGATAGGATTCCCAGTCCGGCCCCAGCAGGTGCGGCATGGCCATGGTGCTGCCTTCCGGCAGGCGGATGCGGATTCCGTAGCGTTTCATGGATTCGTCCGAGGTTGCTCCCTTGAGGGGCCGCCCGCGCGCAGGCACGCGACCCGGCGCGCAGTCTATCCGAGCCCCTGCATACCGGCAATACAACACCGCCCCACCCGGGGCCCCAAACAAAACAGGGGCTGCCATATCGCTGACAGCCCCTGTCCGGGATTCGATGGTGGCTACGCCCTGATTCGAACAGGGGACCCCATCATTATGAGTGATGTGCTCTAACCAGCTGAGCTACGTAGCCACGCGGGCTGCGAATTCTCCGGAGGCCGGCGCATAAAGTCAAGCCAGCGCGGCGCCGGGCGGGGTTCAGATCTGCAGGCGTTCGACCACGCGACCGTTCTTGAGGTGTTCTTCCAGGATCTCGTCGATGTCGCGCTCGTCCTGGTAGGTGTACCAGACGCCCTCCGGGTAGACCACCGCGACCGGACCCTCGTTGCAGCGATCCAGACAACCGGCGGTGTTCACGCGCACCTGGCCCTTGCCGTGGATGCCCATGGCCTTGGCCTGGGTCTTGGCGTAGGCGCGCATCTCGGTCGCCCCGTGGTCCTCGCAGCAGTTGCCGTCCTCGCGGCAATTGGTGCAGAAGAAGATATGGCGCTGGTAGTAGCCCATGGAAGTCTCCAGTGATCCCTGCGGCTTATGATAACCCTGCCGCCCGCAACACGACGGATGGCAACGTTCGCGTCGGTGCCTTCAGCGCGCCGACGCTTCAGCGAAAGCGATAAACCAGACTGACGTCCGTGATGGTGTCGGTATTTTCCACGCCGGGCTCGACGTCGGTGTTGTGCTTGACGGTAAAGCTGGTGCGCAGGGACATCCGACTGGTGACATCCGCGGTCAGGGCGAGGATGTTCTCGATCTCGGTGTTGTCGCTGCCGGTCAGGACCAGCAACTCGTCGGTGAGACGGGCGTTCTCGCTGATCTCCCAGCGGAAGTTGCCGGCCAGGCGGCCGACCGGCTCGCTCTCGGTCTCGCCGGTGGTGCGGATGCGCACCTGGCGCATACCGGCACCGATCTCGCCGTCCAGCCGCACGCGTTCGCCGTCGATCAGGCGACGACCGTAACCGGCCGTGGCCGAGCCCTGGTAGTCGTAGTTGCTGAAGCGATCCCGCTCGTAGCGCAGCGCCCCGAACAGATAGTCGTGTTCGCCCAGCTTGCGGTCCGCCTGGTAGCCGGCGACGTAACGCTCGCCGGTGGTCTCGTCATCCTCCTCGTGGAAGTAGGCATCCAGCCGGATGCGATTCCGCCAGTCGATGGTGGTGTGCTCGGCGCGGAAGCGGCCCGTGGCCGTGGTGGATTCGGTGTTCCCCGTGGTCTTGGAAGCCCCCAGCTCGATGGTCGACTGCCAGCCTTCGGCCTCCCAGGCCAGGCCCTGCGAGACTGGTATGCTCAGCAGGATGAGCGAGGCAAACGCGGACCCGACGGGCCGAAACGAACGCACGAGCATGGGAAACCTCCCGGAATCAAATGAAGGCGAAACCGTAGCAAAGCCGCTGGGGGCATCGGACCAGCCCCTGAGATTCTCGGGGCTTTCCGCCGCCGACCAGTGCGTACACTGCGGGCTGTGCCTGCCGCACTGCCCGACCTATGGCTGGCACGGCGTCGAGGGCGACTCTCCGCGTGGACGACTGACCCTGATGCAGGGTCTGGCGCAAGGCCGGCTTGCGCCCGAATCCGAGCGCCTGCGCGGGCACCTCGAGGGGTGCCTGGGCTGTCGTTCCTGCGAGGCAGTGTGCCCGGCACGGGTGCCCTTCGGGGCGCTGATCGATCACGCCCGCGAGATCCTCGACGAGCACCCGGCCACCCCGTCGCGGGCGGACCGCTGGCGGCACAGCGTCCAGCATCGGGCGCTGCTGCATCCAACCCTGCGCAGCCTTGGGGGACTGGTCGCGCGGACCGGTGCACGCCTGGGGGCGGAGCGCCTGCTCCCGCGCGGCGGCTGGGAACGCAGCCTCGCCCATACTCGGGACTCCCTGGCCCCCGCCCCCCGGCTGCGCCCAACCGCGACGCCGGACGACGCCGACGTCCTGCTGTTCACCGGCTGTATGGACCGCTTCTTTACCGGGCCCGACCTGGACGCGGCGCTGCACGTCCTCGAGGCCCTCGGTCTGCGCGTGGCGATCCCGCAGCGGCAGGTCTGCTGCGGCGCGCTGGATCAGCACACCGGCCATCGCGCGGCCGCGCAGGCCCTGCAGACACGAAACCTCGAGGCCTTTGGCGACGGGGATCAGCCAGTCATCGCCCTCGACAGTGGCTGCGAGGCCACGCTGCGCGAATACCCCGAAGGCACCCTGGGCCGGCGCAGCCTGAGCCTCACGCGCTTCCTGGCGCAGCACCTGGAAGCGGGCACCACCGCGGACCTCTGGGATGACACCCCCGTCCGGATCGCGCTGCATCTGCCCTGCACCCAGCGCAACGTCACCCGCGAGGCGCGCGAACTGCCCGCTTTGCTGGAGCGCCTGCCCGGGGTCGCGCTGACACCGGTCTCGGGCGCACCGAATTGCTGCGGCGCGGGTGGCACTGCGATGCTGACCCAGCCGGCCATGGCGGACGGCCTGGGCACCGAGACGCTGCAGGCGCTCTGCGATGGCACGCCGGACGTGATCATCAGTCCGAATGTCGGGTGCAGCGTGCACCTGCGCGCCCTGGCCGGCGACCAGGCGGATATGCCGGCCATCCTGTCGCCCGCGCGATTCCTGGTGCGGCGCCTGAAAAACCCTGCTCACGACCCCGCTGGGCGCTGATCCCGGGCCCCGCTTGCGGTACTCTTGAGGGGTACGCCTTGATGCCCCAACCGGACCGGAACCATGCGCCGACTCTCCCCGCTGGATCACCTGATCAACCAGGCCGATGCCTTCGTCAAGGTCATCTCCGGCCAGGCCCGTTCCACCGGCCGCCCGTCGCCGGGCGGGGACGATATCGGCCCGCATCTGGAGGATCATGAGCGCGACCTGTCCACCCGTCTGATGCGCGTGAACCACGCCGGGGAAGTCGCGGCGCAGGGGCTTTACCAGGGCCAGATGCTGACCGCCCGCACCCCCGCGATCCGCGACCACCTGGACCAGGCTTCGCGCGAGGAGGGCGACCACCTGCACTGGTGCGCGCGCCGGGTGCACGACCTGGGCGGGCGCACCAGCCTGCTGGGGCCGTTCTGGTATGTCGGCTCGTTCGGGATGGGTGCCCTGGCCGGCCTGACCGGCGACGCCTACAGCTTGGGCTTTATCGACGAGACCGAGCGCCAGGTGGAACGCCACCTGGACCGCCACCTGGAGCGGCTGCCGGCACAGGACGAGGTCTCGGCGCGCATCCTGGCGCAGATGAAGCAGGACGAGGTGGAACACGGCGCGCATGCCATGGCGCTGGGCGGCAAGGCGCCACCGTGGCCGGTCCGGAACCTGCTGATGCCCCTGACCTCCAGCGTGATGACGCGCACTGCCTACTGGATCTGACTCGCCAGGCGAGAGGACGGGCGTCAGGTGCCGCGCGCAATGCGCGGCGCATGCCGTCTCAGCTCGGGCGGCTCATGTTCTTGCCGTAGAAGATCTCCATCATCTCGTGCTTGAGCAGCTTGGAGATACGCTTGGCCTCCTTGGCCGAGTAGTCGTCCTTGCCCAGCCCGAACAGGTAGCTATCCAGGTCAAAATCCTTCAGCACCATCTTGGTGTGGAACAGGTACTCCTGGTACACGTTCACGTCCACCATCTGGTACTTCTCCTTGGTGTCGCGCGAAAGGAAGTCCTGGATGGAGTTGATCTTGTGATCGATGAAGTGCTTCTTGCCGCGCACGTCACGGGTAAAGCCGCGCACGCGGTAATCCATGATCACGATGTCGGACTCGAAGCTGTGGATCAGGTAGTTCAGCGCGCGCAGCGGCGAGATGCGCCCACAGGTGGACACGTCGATATCGGCGCGGAAGGTCGCGATCCCGCCCTCCGGGTGCGCCTCCGGATAGGTATGCACCGTGATATGGCTCTTGTCCAGATGCCCGACCACCGTCTCCGGCAGCGGCCCCGGGCCCTCGGTATAGCCGATCTTCTCGGTGGCCACCGGCTCTTCCGAGATCAGCATGGTCACGGACGCGCCCTGCGGATCGTAGTCCTGGCGCGAGATATCGAGGATATTGGCCCCGATCAGGTGGGCCACGTCCGACAGGATCTGCGTCAGACGCTGGGCGTTGTACGCCTCGTCGATGTACGCGATGTATTCGTCGCGATGCCGGTCACCCGAGGCATAGCAGATATCGTAGATGTTGAAGCTCAGGCTCTTGGTCAGGTTGTTGAAACCGTGGAGCTTGATCTGCTTCTTGTGACGAGGCATGGCGTATCCTCTTGCCCGGGCCGCAGCGAGCGGCGAATTGTAGACGCCCCGGCCCGCGAGTCCAAGGACGGGACATCGGTCGGCGCGGGTTCAGCGCGGCGCCGGCCCCTCGATGATCTCGAAGTCGTGGGTCACCTTCGCCGAGGCGCCCAGCATCAACGAGGCCGAGCAGTACTTCTCGGCCGACAGCCCGACCGCGCGCCCGACATGCTTCTCCGAGAGTTCATGGCCGTACACGCGAAAGTGCACGTGGATATCGGTGAAGACCTTGGGCACGGTCTCCGCCCGGGCACCCTCCACGGTCACCTCGCAGTCCAGCACCTGCTGGCGCGCCTTTTTCAGCATCGCAATCACGTCGAAGCTGGTACAACCGCCCATCCCCAGCAGCAGCATCTCCATGGGCCGCACCCCCAGGTTGCGCCCACCAGCGTCCGGCGCACCGTCCATCACCACCGCATGGCCGCTGTCGGTCTCGCCGACGAAGGCCACCTGGTCCAGCCATTTCACTTTCACCTGCATCACGCCCGTCCTTAAAGAGAGGCCGATCAATGTATCAGCGTCTCCTTGCTGCTGTTGGATGGAGGAATCCGTGCCTATACTTGAGGGGAACTCTACTCAGGGCGGACCTGCCGCACAAAATCGGAGGCCTGTCGCCGGATTTTGTGATCCGTTCCAGCCACCGCGGCCTGCGGGCATCGGACGCTGCATTACACTGGCGCACATCCACAGGAAGCTGATATCGGACGTGACCATGATGGAAGCCTTGAACAACCCGTTCGTCTATCGCCCGGCCCAGCCGTCGCCCGCGCTGGAGCGTTTTCTTGGCTACTGCCACCGCCGCCAGTACCGCAAACGCACCACGATCATCCACTCGGGCACGGTGCCCGACACGCTGTACTACGTGGTCAGCGGATCCGTCTCGGTACTGGGTGAAAACAACGGACACGAACTGGTGCTCGCCTACCTGAACAAGGGCGAGTTCTTCGGCGAGCTCGGCATGTTCGAGGACGACCCGCGCAGCGCGACCGTCACCACCCGCGAGGACACCGAGACCGCGGAGATTCCCTACACCCAGTTCCGCGAGATCGCCCAGCGCGACCCCGAGATCCTGATGCTGCTGACCAGCCAGATCGCGACCCGCCTGCGCCAGACCTCGCGCAAGGTGATGGACCTCGCGTTCGTGGATGTCACCGGCCGGATCGCCCATACCCTGCTGGACCTCGCCCAGCAGCCCGACGCCATGACCCACCCCGACGGCATGCAGCTGCGCATCACCCGTCAGGAGATCGCCCGCATCGTCGGCTGCTCGCGCGAAATGGCCGGGCGCGTGCTGAAGGATCTCGAGGAACGCGGCCTGATTACCGCCCACGGCAAGACCATCGTGGTGTTCGGCACGCGCTGACGCAGCGTCGCGGCCGGCCCGCCGGGCGCGGGGCAACACCTCCGGCCCGGACATCCGCTCCCACCGTCTCCTCCCGGAGTTGGTTACGACTCGCCGCGGAACAGCTGCCCCAGGGCCTTGCCCGGGTCCTCGGTGCGCATGAAGGCCTCGCCTACCAGGAACGCATTTACGCCGGCGGCCTGCATGCGTTCGACATCCTCGCGGGTATGGATGCCGCTCTCGGTGACCAGCAGGGCGTCCTCCGGTGCCTGGCCCTTCAGCTCCAGCGTGGTCTCCAGCCGGGTCTCGAAGCTGTGCAGGTCGCGGTTGTTGATTCCGATCAGATCGGCCCCGATCTTCTTCGCCCGCTCCAGTTCCTCGGCGTCGTGCACCTCCACCAGGGCATCCATGCCCAGCTCGCGGGCCAGGAAATACAGCTCGTACAGGGCCGTGTCATCCAGGGCGGCGGCGATCAGCAGCACGCAGTCCGCGCCCAGCACCCGCGCCTCGTAGACCTGGTAAAGGTCAATCACGAAGTCCTTGCGCAGGATCGGCAGGTTGCAGGCCACGCGGGCATCGCGCAGGTCGCCGTCGCGCCCCTTGAAGAAATCCACGTCGGTCAGGACCGACAGGCAGGTGGCACCGTGTTCCTCGTAGCTGCGGGCGAAGGCCTCCGGATTGAAGTTCGGGCTGATCTGCCCCTGGCTCGGACTGGCCTTCTTGATCTCCGCGATCACCGCGGCGCGCCCGGCATCGATGTCGCGCTGGAGTGCTGCGCGAAAACCGCGCGGCGCGGGTGCCGAGCCCATCCAGCCGCGCAGTTCGCGCAGCGGCCAGAACGCCTCGCGCTCCTTCAGTTCCTCGCGCTTGCGCTCCAGGATGCGCTGCAGGATATCGGGTACTGCGTTGGCTTCGGTCATTGTGCTTCCTTGTTTGCCAGTCGTGCGCTGGTCGCCTGCAGGCGCTCCAGCCGTTCGCGGGCCGCGCCGGAGTCGATGGCCCGGGCGGCGGCCTCGACGCCCGCGGCCAGCGTGTCCGCGCCACCGCCGGCGTAGATCGCCGCCCCGGCGTTCAGCAGCACGATGTCACGCGCCGCGCCCACCTGACCGTCCAGCACGCCGCGCAGCATGTCGGCCGAGGCCTCCACGCTGTCGACGCGCACGGCATCCAGTGCGGTGGTCGCCAGCCCGAAGTCCTCCGGACGGATGGTGTATTCCCGGATCTCGCCGTCCCTGAGCTCGGCCACCCGGGTGGGCGACGCGATGCTGATCTCGTCCAGGCCGTCCTCGGCATGCACCACCAGCACATGCTCGCTGCCCAGGCCCTTCAGGGCCTCGGCCAGCGGCCGCACCCAGGCATCCGAGAACACGCCGAGCACCTGGTTCGGCGCCCCGGCCGGGTTGGTCAGAGGCCCCAGCACATTGAACAGCGTGCGCACGCCGAGCTCCTTGCGCGGCCCGATCGCGTGTTTCATCGCGCCATGATGGGCCGGGGCAAACAGGAAGCCGACGCCGACCTCCTCGATGCAGGACCCGACCGCCTCCGGCGACAGCCCGAGATGGATCCCCAGGTGCTCCAGAACATCGGCGGAGCCGGATTTCGACGACACCGAACGGTTGCCGTGCTTGGCCACCCGCACGCCACCGGCCGCCGCGACCAGCGCCGAGGCGGTGGAGATATTGAAGGTACCGGAGGCGTCGCCGCCGGTGCCGCAGGTATCCACCAGCCCGGTTCGCGGCACGTCCACCCGAGTGGCCAGCGAGCGCATCACGCCGGCCGCCGCGCGGATCTCCTCGATCGTCTCGCCCTTCATGCGCAGGGCCACCAGGAACCCCCCGATCTGGGCATCGGTGGCCTCGCCGGTCATCACCGCCTGCATCACCGCGGTCATGGTTGCCGCGTCCAGGTCCTGGCGCTCGATGAGAGCCGCTATCGCTTGTTGCACCGTCACGGGTTGCTCCTGCGGAAAATCGAAGCCGTTAGTTTAACGTCCGCGCCGGGGCGCGACGACCACGCGCCTCCGGGCCGCTCCACCACAGCAGCGCCGCGGCGGCCCAGATTACCAGCGACCCGCCGATCAGCCACGGCAGGTGGTCGTCCAGTCGGTCCACCAGGAACAGCGCCAGCAGGGCACTGAACCCCAGTTGCAGGAAGGCCTGCATGGCCGAGGCCATGCCACGGGCGCCCGGATAGCAGTCCAGCGCCAGCAGGTTCAGCGACGGAACGGCCGTGGCCAGGGAAAAGCTGTACAGCGCGAACGGGAGCGTCACCGCGACCACCGAACCCTCGGTGAGGATCCCCAGCGCCACCAGCGCCAGCGAGATCCCGGCCAGCCCCACGCCGATACTGATCGCCAGCGGCGGACTCAACAGACTGGCGGTGCGCCCGGCCACAAAACCGCCCACCACCAGGCCGCCCACCAGCGGCAGGAAGAGCCACCAGAAGTCCTGTTCCTGTCCGCCCAGGTGGACATAGATCACCGTTGGCGAGGCGGCGACGAACAGGAACATCGCCCCGAACAGCCCGGCATGTACCAGGGCCGGGCGCAGGAACGGCGGGTTGCGCAGGGTCCCGAGATACCCCCGCAGGATCAGAGCCGGCTTGCCCGAGGCACGGCCGACCGGTGGCAGGGTCTCCGGCAGCCAGGCCCGGATCGCCAGCAACAGGATCACGCCGTACAGGGTCAGGAACAGGAATACCGAGCGCCAGCCGAACCCCGCCTGCAGATAGCCGCCGACAATCGGGGCGGCCGCCGGGCCAATCGCGAACATCATGGTGATCAGCGCCAGGACACGGCGCGCATCGGTGGCCTCGAAGCGATCGCGCACCACTGCACGCCCGACCACAATCCCGGCCGCCGCGGACAGCCCCTGGGCCACCCGCAACCCGATCACCTGCCAGTATTCGACCGCCAGCACCAACAGCAGGGAACTGATCACGTAGCCGACCAGCGCCCACAAAACCACTGGGCGCCGGCCAAAGGTATCCGACAGCGGGCCGGCCACCAGGGTGGCGAGCGCAAAGGCGACCAGGTAGGCCGACAGGGTCGCCTGCATCGCGCCGGAGTCGACCCGCAGGGCCTCCGCCATCGCCGGGAACGAAGGCAGATAGGTATCCAGCGAGAACGGCGCCAGCATCGACAGCGGCGCCACCAGCAACGCGAAGCGCCACCGGGTGCGTCGAGTCTGGGTCACGCCGGCTGGGGCAGGCGACGGAGGAAGTTGTCGAGCAGTTCGTGGCCCTGGCGGGTCAGGATGGATTCCGGGTGGAACTGCACGCCCTCGACGTCCAGTTCGCGGTGGCGCAGGCCCATGATCTCGTCGCGCGCGCCGTCCTCGCGCTGGGTCCAGGCGGTGACCTCCAGGCACTCCGGCAGCGAGGACGACTCGACCACCAGCGAGTGGTAGCGCGTGGCCTCCAGTGGATTCTCGAGCCCGGCGAACACCCCCACCCCGGTGTGATACACCGGCGAGGTCTTGCCGTGCATGATCTCGCGGGCGCGCACCACGCGCCCGCCGAAGACCTGCCCGATCGCCTGGTGCCCGAGACAGACTCCGAGGATCGGGATCGCGCCGGCGAAGCGCCGGATCACCTCCAGCGATACCCCGGCCTCGTTCGGCGTGCAGGGTCCCGGCGAGATCACGATCCCCTCGGGGGCGAGTTCCGCGATCCCGTCCGGGGTGATGCAGTCGTTGCGGTGGACCACCACCTCGGCCCCCAGCTCGCCCAGATACTGGACCAGGTTGAAGGTGAACGAATCGTAGTTGTCGAGCATCAGGATCATGTCGAACGTCCCTGCAGAACGGAGGAAACAGGACCGCTACGCGAATCGATGTTCACGCGCGTGGAGCGGACAGGGCCCAGCATAACCCGGCCCCGGGTCCGCCGGCCCGCAACCGCATGGGCGCTGGCGAAACCCGGCACCCTCATCGCGGCAACAGCAGCGCCGCCAGCAGGGTGCCGTCGGCGGCCTCCAGCCGGTGCCCGCCGGGGCTCGGCAGGGTATGCGCCCGGCCGCGCAGGGCCGGGAGACGATTCATGTCCTGACTGGCCGCATCCACCCACGGGTCGGCCAGGCGCACCACCGACACGTAGCGGATGGGCGGGTGCTCCCGCGTATTCAGCCACTCGAGGTGGGCCGCATCCGGCGAGGTGCCCTCCGGCCCCCAGAGACCCTCGCGCCGGTGCATACCCCCGAGCCCGATAAACGGGGCATACAACCCCAGAGCAGAATCGGCCAGCGCATCCGTCACCGAACGCGCCAGGGCGGACCAGCCGCCCCCCGCATGCGGAGCGGAAAACGTCACCAGTGTGGAGATTGCCGGGTGCGGCTGGCGCACCAGCAGCTCGCGCGCCACAACACCGCCACTGGAATGCCCGACCAGCACCAGTTCCTGCCCCGGATGGCGCCGCGCCAGGGCCTCGACGACCTGACCCAGCGCCCGCGCGCGCTCGGGCGGCACTCCGCCCGCCGGCAGGTCCACGGTATAGAACTGGCGCGGGGCCGGGTCGGGAGCACGATCGAACCAGGGGGACTCCGGCCGAGCCCGGGCCCGGCCGCCATCGGCATATCCGGCGGCGTTCAGGGCCGCAGTGACGCCGGCATGGCGAAAGCCGTCGCCGCGATCCCAGCCACCGGGCACCAGCACCACGATCTGCGCCGCCGCCAGCCCCGGTAGCAGCCCTACCAGCAGCGCCAGCAACAAAATGCAAAGGCGGCCGCGCATAGTTGGTCTTCTCAGTCGCGGTGGCGCCGGGGCCCCAGGCCACCCAGGGCGGTCTCGGCCGCGCGCACCACCGCACGTCCCTTGTTCAGGGTCTCCTGCCACTCGCTCTCGGGTACCGAGTCGTGCACCACGCCGGCCCCGGCCTGGATATGCAGCTCGCCGTCGTGCAGCACGGCCGTGCGGATGGCGATCGCGGTGTCCATGTTGCCGGACCAGGAGAGGTAGCCGACCGCGCCGGAGTACGGGCCGCGCTTGACCGGTTCCAGCTCGTCGATGATCTCCAGTGCCCGGATCTTCGGCGCACCGGAGACCGTCCCGGCGGGGAAGGTCGCGCGCAGCACATCCATCGGCGAGTGCCCCGGGGCCAGTCGGCCCTCCACGTTGGAGACGATGTGCATCACGTGCGAATAGCGCTCGATGCTCATGGTGTCGGTCACCTCCACCGAGCCGATCTCGCAGACCCGGCCGACGTCGTTGCGCCCGAGGTCGATCAGCATCAGGTGCTCGGCGCGCTCCTTCGGGTCCGCCAGCAGTTCGGCCTCCAGCGCGCGGTCTTCCTCCTCGGTGCGCCCGCGCGGGCGGGTCCCGGCGATCGGGCGCACGGTCACGCGGTCGTCCTCCAGGCGCACCAGGATCTCCGGCGAGGCCCCGACCACGTGGTGGTCGTCGAGGTCCAGGTAGTACATGTACGGCGAGGGGTTCAGCGCGCGCAGGGCGCGGTACAGGTCCAGCGGCGGCGCGGAGAATGGCACGCTCATGCGCTGCGCCAGCACCACCTGCATCACGTCGCCGTCCATGATGTATTCCTGCGCCCGCGCGACCGCGGTCTGGAAGCCCTCGGCCGACCAGCCCGGCACGTACTCCGGCACCGCATGCGGATGCGGCGGATCCTCCGGGGGCACCAGGGGCTCGCCCAGACGGGTCTCCAGCTCATCCAAACGCGTGGCCGCCACGGCCTGGCCATCGGCCTGGGTCGCATCGGCGTGCACCACCAGGTACAGCCGGCCGGAGAGGTTGTCGTAGACCACGACCTCCTCCGAGACCATCAGCAGGATGTCCGGCAGCCCCAGGGCATCGGGCTTTTCCGGGCCTTCCAGGCGCGGCTCGATCAGGCGCACGGTCTCGAACCCGAAATAGCCGACCAGACCACCGGTGAAGCGCGGCAGGCCCGGCAGTTCGGCCACCTTGAAGCGCGCCTGGTAGGCCTCGACCCAGGCCAGCGGGTCGGTCTCCGTGGTCTGTTCGACCACCTCGCCATCGGTCTCCACCGTGATGTCATGGCCGTGCACCCGCACGCGGGTGCGTGCCGGCAGCCCGATAAAGGAATACCGACCCCAGCGCTCCCCGCCCTGCACCGACTCGAACAGGTAGGAGTACGGCCGGTTGGCCAGCTTCAGGAAGATGGACAGCGGGGTTTCGAGATCCGCCAGGACCTCGCGCACCAGCGGGATGCGGTTATAGCCCTCGCGGGCCAGCTGATCGAACTGTTCGGGGGTCATCACAACGGTTCCTGACAAGGGGGACGGACGGCGCGGCGGATCATTCGCCGTCTCGCCATCGCTCCGTTGTCCGGTCCGTTGCAATCATGGGTCCGTGTTTCCCTAGGCCGCCCGAGCGGGCAGCAGTCCGGGCAGCTCGTCCAGCCGGTCGAGAACCGCGTCCGGGTTCTCGTCGCGGATGTCGTCGCCGTGATTGTAGCCGTAGGTCATGCAGACGATCTGGAAGCCGGCCGCGCGTGCCGCCTTCACGTCGCTCTTCGAGTCCCCGACCATCAGCGCCTCGGAGGGGTCTACACCCAACTCCTTCGCCGCATGCAGCAGCGGCGCCGGGTCCGGTTTCTTCTGCGGCAGGGCGTCGCCGGCGACCACGATCTCGAAGTCGTCGAGGATGCCCTTCTCGCGCAGCAGCGGCACCGTGAAGCGCTCGGCCTTGTTGGTCACGCAGCCCAGGCGGAAGCCCGCGGCCTTCAGCTGGTCCAGCCCCTCGCGCACGCCCGGGTACAGTGGCGAGCGCCCGGCGGTGTTCTCCTGGTAGATGCGCATGAAGACGGGCAATGCCCGCTCGAAGGCCTCCGGGTCCGGCTCGCCCTCGAGGTCGTTCACCAACGCCCGCTTGACCAACCGTTCCACCCCGTTGCCGACCCAGTTGCGCACGGCCGGCTCGCCGCGTTCGGGCAGCCCCAGCTCGCGCATCATCGCGTCCACGCTGTAGGCCAGGTCCGGCACGCTGTCGATCAGCGTGCCGTCCAGGTCGATCAGGATCATGCGGGGGCGTTTCAGGGACATCCCGGTCTCCAGTGGCCGTCGATTCAGGCCTTGGCCAGCTCGTCGCGCATCTGCTGGATGATGCTGTCGTAGCGGTTCGGATCGGAGTCGCTGCCGGCTCCGAAGATCGCGGACCCGGCGACGAAGGTGTCGGCCCCGGCGGCCTTGATCTCGCGGATGTTGTCGGCCTTCACGCCGCCGTCGATCTCGAGGCGGATGTCACGCCCGGAGTCGTCGATCATCTTGCGCGCGGCGCGCAGCTTGTCGAGGGTGTTCGGGATGAACTTCTGGCCACCAAAGCCCGGGTTCACCGACATCAGCAGGATCATGTCGACCTTGTCCATCACGTATTCGAGATAGGACAGCGGCGTGGCCGGGTTGAACACCAGTCCGGCCTTGCAGCCCTCGGAGTGGATCAGCTGCAGGGTGCGGTCGATGTGGTCGGACGCCTCCGGGTGGAAGGTGATGTAGCTGGCACCGGCCTGGGCGAAGTCCGGGATGATGCGATCCACCGGCTTGACCATCAGGTGCACGTCAATCGGCGCGGTCACGCCGTGCTTGCGCAGGGCATCGCAGACCAGCGGGCCAATGGTCAGGTTCGGCACGTAGTGGTTGTCCATCACGTCGAAGTGGACGGTATCGGCACCGGCGGCCAGGACGTTGTCGACTTCCTCGCCCAGACGGGCGAAATCGGCGGACAGGATGGACGGGGCGATGAAATCGGGTTGTGCCATGGAAAGCCTCGCAGGGATCTCTGGGATAGCGGGGCCGACCATCGGCCACGCTCTCGGAACCGCGAAACTTTACCGGATGCCGCCATGCCAGGCAAAAGGCGACGCATGTGACGCGCCCTCCAACGCAAACGGGCCGGGGGAAACCCCCCGGCCCGTCGCGGTCTCGCCTGCCAGCGGCAGTGCGCCCGGATCAGTTGAACTCGGCCGCCATGTAGCTGGACAGATTGGCGATGTCGTCATCGCTCAACCCCTGGGCCTGAGGACGCATCAGGGCCGTGTGGTCACCCACCTCCTCGCCGGCGCGATAGCGCTCCAGCTTGTCGGTCAGGTAGTCGGCGTCCTTGCCGGCCAGCGCCGGGAAGATCGCCTGGCCCTGACCCTGCGCGCCGTGGCAGCTGGCGCAGGTGTTCTGGTACTTGGACTGACCGGCCTGGATGTCGGCGGCCTGCGCCATGGTGGACAGCATCAGGACACTGCCGGCGATACCGGCCAGCACGAACAGCTTGGTTTTCATTGTTGTGGTCTCCTCGTTCACGATCCTGGACAGGGTCATCGCCCTGTCTTGAAGCGAACGGTAGCAGGGTGTTCCTGAATGCTGCATTAACACAGAATCAAACAGGGGCATCCCTGCAGCGCGGCACCAGGCCATTCTCGGCCTCAGCGGCCGTGGATGTAGCGCTCGTCCGACCAGGTCGCCAGCCACTCGGGGCGCACCATCACCAGCCCGGTAATCACGATCCCGTTGACCACCGCCTCGGGCAGCACCAGCAATGCCAGGTAGCGAAGGTAGTCGCGATAGATGTCGACCCAGGCCAGCTCGGTGAACAGGCCGTAGATCGCCGCCGAGGCCAGCACGGTCGCTACCACCGAAAGCGCGCCGCCGAGGAAGCCCACCGCATAGAGATAGATGAACATGTGCGCGGGCAGGTAGTTCTGGGACAGCCGCAGCAACCCCCAGGTGACCGCGACCGGCAGGATGCCGGCCAGCAGGACCGTCAGCGGGAAGGCCGCCAGCGGCAGGGCGCCGAACAGGCCCAGGGTCGCCACCACCAGAAACACCATCAGGATCGCCAGCTGCCAGCCGAACATCAGGGTCACGGTGGTCATGCCAAGGAAGTGCAGGGCGAGGCCATCGAGCGTCTGCGCCCGCAGGCTCCAGATCAGCAGCAGGCACAGCGTGGCGATCACGAACAGCTGCGCGCGACCGGGCACGAAGAAGGCCTCCCAGGGCATGCGCCGGAGCATCACCAGCATGCCGAGGCCCAGCAGCACGGCGGACAGCACGCGGAGCGCGACCGGGAGTTCGCCCGCCCCCTCGACCATGGTCAGTCGGGCTCGCGCACGGCGGCCGCGACAGTGTACTCGCGGCCCTGCTTGACCTTGTCGTAGTTGCCGAACACGTCCTTGAACCCCTTCTCGATGAACCGCCGCAGTCCGGTAATGGTTACGACATAGATGCGTCCGCCGGGGTTCATCTGCTCGTGGGCGTCCAGCAGATAGGTCTGCAGCATCTCGCGCCCGACCTTGGCCGGCAGATTGGAGGTCACCAGATCGAACCGCCGATCGCGGATGCGCGAGAAGCCGTTGCTGGTCAGACACTCCACATTGGCGATGCCGTTGAGCTCGGCGTTGCGCTGGCTGTACTCCACCGCCAGATAGTTGGTATCGACCAGGGTCGTCAGCCCCTGCGGGGCCTTGCGCGCGAGCGTCAGGCCGATCGGGCCGTAGCCGCAGCCGAGGTCCAGGCAGGCGTCCGCCGGATGCACCTCGATGCGCTCCAGCAGCATGCGGGTGCCGTCGTCGATTCGCCGCGGGGAGAACAGCCCCCAGGTGGTGCGAAACCGCAGATGCTCGCCCGCAAGGGTGTCCTCGAACTCAAGGTCGCGCTTGAGCTCCGTCTGTCGGGCGCGCCGCGCCTGGGTGTTGGGGAATGCCGCGGTCATGCCTCGCCCTCCCCGCCGGCACTGGCCAGGCCCTGCCACAGGGTCTCGGCGGTGGAGGCCACGGCGGTGGCATCATCCTCGCCGGGCAGGCCGAGTACGTTCACATGCCCCATCTTGCGCCCCGGACGCGCTTCGGCCTTGCCGTACAGGTGCAGTCGCGCCCGGCCGGCCGCCAGCACGCCCCGCCAGTCGGGCGAGCCGCCCGCGGGCCACAGGTCGCCCAGCAGATTCACCATCGCCACCGGCGCGGTCAGCAGGGCCGGCGCCAGCCCCAGGGCGCAGACCGCGCGCACCTGCTGCTCGAACTGGCTGACAGTGCAGGCATCCAGGCTGTAATGCCCGGAATTGTGGGGACGCGGCGCGATCTCGTTGACCAGCAGTTCGCCGTCCGCCGTGAGGAAGAACTCGACCGCCAGCACCCCCTGATAGTCGAGCCGCTCGGCGACGTGCCGGGCGATGGCCGTGGCGCGCTCGCGCACCTCGTCCCCGGCCCGTGCCGGGACGCGCGTCAGGTGCAGGATGCCGTCGCGATGGGTGTTCTCCGCGACCGGAAAGGCCTCGGTGGCGCCATCGGCGGTACGCGCAACCAGCACCGACAGCTCGCGCTCCAGCTCCACCCGGGACTCCAGCACGCAGTCCACCTGGCCCAGATCAGCATGCGCTGCCGGCAGTTCGCCGGCCGCGGCCAGCCGCACCTGCCCCTTGCCGTCATAACCCAGGCGCGCGGTCTTCAGGATCGCCGGGAAATCCGGGGCTCCGGCATCGGTTTGCACCTCGGGCGTCAGGCCCGCCGGCACCGCCTGCCACGGGGCCACCGCCACGCCGATCTCGCCGAGAAAGGCCTTCTCCTCGAGGCGGTCCTGGGCAACCGTCAGGGCGCGTGGCCCGGGGCGCAGACAGGCGTGGGCATCCAGCCACTCCACCGCGGCGCGCGGGATGTTCTCGAACTCGGTGGTAATCACCTCGCAGGCCCCGGCCAGCGCCTGCAAGGCATCGGGGTCGTCAAAGGCCTGGCACACATGGCGCGCCGCCACCCGCCCGGCCGGGCTGGCCGGGTCCGGGTCGAGCACCCAGACGGCATAACCCATGCCCTGCGCGGCCTCCACGAAATAGCGGCCGAGCTGCCCGCCACCGAGCAGCCCGAGAGTCGCGGGAGGCTGGATCATGACGGGTCCGGCGGCAGGGTCTGCCCGAGCACGGCCTGGCTCTGGGACTGGCGGAAGTCATCCAGACGCTCGCGCAGTTCGGGATCGGTATTGGCCAGCATCGCGGCGGCAAAGAGCGCCGCGTTGGCGGCCCCCGCCTCGCCGATCGCGAAGGTCGCCACCGGGATCCCGCGCGGCATCTGGACGATGGAGAGCAGCGAGTCCTGGCCCTTCAGGTGACGCGAGGCCACCGGTACGCCCAGCACCGGTACCGGGGTCTTGGAGGCGAGCATCCCCGGCAGGTGCGCGGCCCCGCCCGCCCCGGCGATGATCGCCTGCAGCCCTCGCCCGCGCGCCTGTTCGGCGTACTCGAACAGCAGATCCGGCGTGCGATGGGCGGAGACCACCCGGGCCTCGAACGGAATACCGAGTTCATCCAGCACATCCACCGCCCGCTCCATCGTGGCCCAGTCGGAGGTGCTCCCCATTACCACGCCCACGCGCGGCGCCCTATTGCCAGCCGTCTCAGTCATGGCCCGAACGATAGCGACCCCGGCCCCACCCGACAAGCCACACCCCCTCCGAAGCCCCGACTCACGTTCGAAAAGCATTCAACAGGAAGATGGGAAGACTGGAAGAAATGATGGGTCGAGGACGCTACTTCGAACCCTGTTTTCGATCCGAAATAAAACCTTCCGTTCTTCCAGTCTTCCTGTCGATCGCCCTTGACCGGGCTCTTCCCGGCGCCGTGGTGTACAGGGGCCGCGCCCGGTAGAATCGCCGCATGACCGATACCCTGCTCGAAAGCCATATCCCCGACCTGGAACTCGTCCATCGCGGCAAGGTGCGCGACCTTTACGCGGTGGATGCCGACCACTGGCTGATGGTCACCACCGATCGCCTGTCCGCGTTCGACGTGATCCTGCCGACCGGCGTGCCCGGCAAGGGTCGGGTGCTGACCGAGATCACCCGGTTCTGGATGGACAAGATCCAGCGCGAGCTGGGCATCCCCAACCAGCTGACCGATATCCCGCTGGAGCAGGTCATCCCGGACCCGGCGATTCGTGCCCCACTGGAAGGACGCAGCCTGGTGATCCGCCGGCTGGAGGCCCTGCCGGTGGAGGCCGTGGTGCGCGGGTACCTGATCGGCTCCGGCTGGAAGGACTACCAGGCGAGCGGCGCGGTCTGCGGCATTCCGCTGCCGGACGGGCTGGAACTCGCCTCGCAGCTCCCGGAGGCGATCTTCACGCCCAGCACCAAGGCGGACGTCGGTGACCACGACGCCAATATCGACTTCGATGCGGTGGTCGCCACCATCGGCGCGGAGCGGGCCCGCCAGGTCCGCGATGCGGCGCTGGCGATCTACGCGATGGCACGCGACTACGCGGCCGGGCGCGGGATCATCATCGCCGACACCAAGTTCGAGTTCGGCGTCGACGCCAACGGCACGCTGCACCTGATCGACGAAGTGCTGACCCCGGACTCCTCGCGCTTCTGGCCGGCCGACCAGTACGCGCCGGGGCGCAGCCCCGAGTCCTTCGACAAGCAGTACGTGCGCGACTACCTCGAGACCCTGGACTGGGACAAGCAGCCGCCGGGCCCCGAACTGCCCGCGGCGGTGGTGGAACAGACCGCCGCGCGCTACCGCGAGGCCCTGGAGCGCCTGACCCGCGCCGCATGAGCGAGACCCTGCAGGGCCTGTTCGTCACCGGCACCGATACCGGCGTCGGCAAGACCTTCGTCGGCTGCGCGCTGCTGGAGTGCTGGCGGCAGCAGGGCCTGGCGCCGCAACCGCGCAAACCGGTGGAGTCGGGCTGCCCGCCGGGCCCCGACGGCCTGCTGCCCGAGGACGGGCTGAACCTGACCCGCGCGGCCGGCCTGCCGGACACCGCGATCGCACTGGTCACCCCCTGGCGCTTCCCCGATGCCATCGCCCCCGACCAGGCCGCCGCGAATCAGGGCGTGCACCTGACGCTCGCGGAACTGGCCGCGGCCTGCGCGGGCGAAGGCACGGGGCCACGGCTGGTGGAGGGCGCGGGGGGCTTCTACTCGCCGCTTTGTGCCGACGGCCTGAACGCGGACCTCGCCGAGCACCTCGGGCTACCGGTGCTGCTGGTCGCGGAGGACCGGCTGGGCACGCTGAATACCTGCCTGCTGACCCTGGAGGCGCTCGAACGGCGCGGCCTGAGTCTGGCCGGGATTGTGCTCAACCGCCGCCGAGCGGACTGCGACCCGCGGCTCGACAACGCCACGGCCCTGCGCGCCCGGACCCGCGCCCCGGTCATCACGTCACCGGAAGGCATCACCCGCGCGGCGCTGGTTCAGAAGCTCTCGACCTCGAAGTTGTCCGGGCGCACCCCGCCGGAGGACTCGCGCTCCTGACCACGGGCTTCGGAGTCGGCCGGGGCCGGCTCCTCGTCGGCGGCATCGGCACGGAAACCGGCCAGCGTCTCGCGCAGGGCGCGGGTCCCTTCGCGGTCGACCCGGCGGGTCTCGATGATATGCACCGGGCGCTGCGATTCGCCGTAGTAGGCCTCGTTGAAGTCGTCACGCACGGTCATACGCGAACCGGAGAGACTCATCCCCAGGTAGGCGCCGCGTGCGCGGGAATAGGAAAGGAAGTCGGCCGTGGGGGTGGCGCTGCGGCCGGCCCCTACCGGGCCCGCGGCGACCGACGCATCGGCCCCGAGCCGGATCGCGGAGCCGAACATGGAGTCGACCGCATCCTGGGTGCGCGCGACCATCACCACCTCGGCGGCATCGCCGCCGAACTGCATGCCGAAGCTGACGGAGCCGAGCGAGTAGAAGGCCACCGGGGAATAGTCGCCGCGCTCGTCGTCCCACGCGAGGAACACCCCGATTCCGCCAGACCCCCCGATCAGGAAGGCACCGCGTGCCACGCGCGGGAAAATAACCACGCCGCGCGCGTCGCGCAGGTCCTCCTTCAGGGACTCGTACTCGGGATGGGTGGCCATGTTCTCCACCGTCGCCTGGGCGCGGTCGATAATGTCCTGCGGATCGATCTCGCGGCTGAACGGGTTGGCCTGAGCCGCTCCGGCGAACGCCACGAACAGCAGAAGAGCAAGAATCTGGGGCATCCTTCGGTGCATCGAGGAATCCTCCATAACGGTGTTCCGATGGCGGCATCATGGCACAAAAAAAGGGGGCCGAAGCCCCCTTTTTCGTGCTGCAATCCGCAGGATCAGTTGACCTTGGGATCCAGCTCGCCGGACAGGTAGCGCTTGACCATGTCGTCCAGGGAGATCGGCTTGATCTTGGACGCCATGCCGGCGCAACCGAAGGCCTCGTAACGGGCCTGGCAGATGTCCTTCATGGCCGCGGTGGAGGCCTTCAGGAATTTGCGCGGGTCGAATTCCTTCGGATTCTCGGCCAGGAACTTGCGCACCGCACCGGTGGAGGCCATACGCAGGTCGGTGTCGATGTTGACCTTGCGCACGCCGTGCTTGATGCCTTCCTGGATCTCTTCAACCGGCACGCCATAGGTCTCGCCCATGTCGCCGCCGTACTTGTTGATGATGTCCAGCCACTCCTGCGGAACGGAGGAGGACCCGTGCATGACCAGATGGGTATCCGGGATGCGCTTGTGGATCTCCTTGATGCGCTCGATGGCGAGGATGTCACCGGTCGGCGGACGGGTGAACTTGTAGGCGCCGTGGGAGGTACCGATGGCGATCGCCAGGGCGTCGCACTTGGTGTTCTTCACGAAGTCGGCCGCCTCGTCCGGGTCGGTCAGCAGCTGGTCGTGGGACAGGGTGCCCTCGGCCCCGGAGCCGTCTTCCTCGCCGGCCTGACCGGTTTCCAGAGAGCCCAGGCAACCCAGCTCGCCTTCCACGGAGACACCGCAGGAGTGGGCCATCTCGGAGACTTTGGCGGTTACGTCACGGTTGTACTCGTAGGTGGCCGGGGTCTTCATGTCGGGCATCAGGGAGCCGTCCATCATCACCGAGCTGAAACCGGACTGGATGGAACGCAGGCAGACCGCCGGCTCGGAGCCGTGGTCCTGGTGCAGCACGACCGGGATGTCCGGGTACTGCTCGATCGCGGCGATGATGTTGTGACGCAGGAAGGGCTCGCCGGCGTACTTGCGGGCTCCGGCGGAGGCCTGAATGATCACCGGGGAGTCGACCGCAGCGGCCGCTTCCATGATCGAGTGGACCTGTTCCATGTTGTTGGCGTTATACGCCGGCATGCCATAGCCATGCTCGGCGGCATGGTCCAGAAGCTGGCGAAGTGAGATCAGTGCCATGGATTCCTCCTTACGGGATTCGGACTGAGGTAGTAGATAAACCGATTCTTGACTGCTCGACCACGGGCGGTGCGCGGGTCAGGCCAGTTCGCCGACGCGCACGATCTTCATGGCGTTGGTACCGCCATGCTCGCCCTGCAGGTCGCCCTTCGTAATGATAACCAGCCCGCCATCCTGCACGACGCCCTCGGCCTTGAGCAAGTTCACCGCTTCACGGTTCACACTTTCGTGGCTCTCGGGGATCGGGTTCAGGGTCACCGGGTAGACGCCGCGATATAGCGTCATGCGGCGGCTGGTGGACTCGTGCTGGGTGAGCGCGTAGATCGGGATGCCCGAACTGATGCGCGACATCCACAGTGCGGTGGAGCCGGACTCGGTCAGCGCGGCGATCGCGGCGACATCCAGATGGTTCGCCGTGTACATGGTGGCCATCGCGATGGCCTCGTCGACCCGGCCGAAGGTCGAATCCATGCGATGGTCGGACTGACGCGCGGCGCGCTGACGCTCCGCGGCCTCGCAGATCCGGTCCATGCTGGTGACCACGCGCGCCGGGTAGCGCCCGGTGGCGGTCTCGCCGGAGAGCATCACCGCGTCGGTGCCGTCGAGCACCGCATTCGCCACGTCGAACACCTCGGCGCGGGTCGGGATCGGGTTCTGGATCATGGTCTCCATCATCTGGGTCGCGGTGATGACCAGACGATTGAGGGTCCGTGCCCGGGTGATCAGGGTCTTCTGCACGCCCGGCAGCTCGGCGTCACCAATCTCCACACCCAGATCGCCGCGCGCGATCATGATCACCTCGGAGGCGGCGATGATCTCGTCGATCACCTCCAGGGCCTCGGAGCGCTCGATCTTGGCGCAGATCCCGGCCTCCCAGCCGGCATCCTTCAGCAGGCTGCGCGCCAGGTGCAGGTCCTGCGCGGAACGCGGGAAGGACACGGCGAGGTAGTCCACCTGCAGCTCGGCGGCCAGGCGGATGTCCTCGCGGTCCTTGTCCGTGATCGCCGGAGCGGAGAGTCCGCCGCCCTGGCGATTGATACCCTTGTTGTTGGACAGCTCCCCGCCGACCTGCACCGTGGTCTCGATCCGGCTGCCCTTCACCGCCTTGACCTTCAGCACGATGCGGCCGTCGTCCAGCAGCAGGATATCCTCCGGCACCACATCGGCCGGCAGGTCCTTGTAGGTCAGCCCCACCTGGGTGGCATCCCCGGCATCCCGATCCAGCTCGGCATCCAGCGCGAAGGGCGCGCCCTCTTCCAGATGCACCTTGCCCTGCTGGAACCGGTCGATCCGGATCTTCGGCCCCTGCAGGTCACCGAGGACCCCGACACAGCGTCCGGCGCGCTCGGAGGCCGCGCGCAACCGAGCCAGGCGCTGACGATGGTCGTCCGGGTCGCCATGCGAAAAGTTCAGCCGGACCACATCCACACCCGCCCGGATGATGGCCTCCATGGCATCGTCGCTGTCCGTGGCCGGCCCGAGGGTGGCCACGATCTTGGTACGTCTCATCCGCGTCGATCTCCGTCAGCGGTGGACGCGCCCGGGCGTCAGCCCTTGGCGCGTTCTTCCAGGATGGCGACGGCTGGCAAGGTCTTGCCTTCTAGGAACTCGAGGAAGGCGCCACCGCCGGTGGAGATATAGCTGATGCGATCGGCCAGGTTGTACTTGTCGATCGCGGCCAGGGTGTCGCCCCCACCGGCGATGGAGAACGCGTTGCTCTCGGCGATGGCCTCGCCCAGGGCCTTGGTGCCACCGGCGAACTGGTCGAACTCGAACACACCCACCGGGCCGTTCCAGACGATGGTGCCGGCGTTGCGCAGGGCCTCGGCGTAGGTCGCCGCGGTCTCGGGGCCGACGTCGAAGATCATGTCGTCATCGGCCACCGCGTCGACCGACTTGGTCTCGGCCGGGGTCGATTCGGAGAATTCCTTGCCCACGGTCACGTCGGTGGGGACCGGGATCTCGCCACCCTTCGCCCGGGCCGCCTCCATCAGGCGCTTGGACTCGTCCACCAGGTCGGCTTCAAACAGCGACTTGCCCACGCTGTGGCCCTGGGCGGCGATGAAGGTGTTGGCGATCCCGCCGCCGACGATCAGCTGATCCACCACGTTGGACAGCGACTCCAGCACGGTCAGCTTGGTCGAGACCTTGGAGCCGCCGACGATGGCCACCAGCGGGCGCTTCGGGGTCTCCAGGGCATGGCCGAGGGCCTCCAGCTCCTTGGCCAGCAGCGGGCCGGCACAGGCCTGCGGGGCGAACTTCGCCACGCCGTGGGTCGAGGCCTGGGCGCGGTGGGCGGTGCCGAAGGCGTCCATCACGAACACGTCGCACAGGGCCGCGTACTTCTTCGCCAGGGCCTCGTCGTCCTTTTTCTCGCCGGCGTTGAAACGCACGTTCTCAAGCAGGATCACCTCGCCCGGCTGGGCGTCCACACCGTCGAGGTAATCGCGCACCAGACGCACCTCTCGGCCCAGCAGACCGGCCATGTGCTCGGCGACCGGGGCCAGGGAATCCTCCTCGGAGAACTCACCCTCGGTGGGGCGGCCCAGGTGCGACATCAGCATCACGGCGGCGCCGCCGTCCAGCGCCTTCTGCACGGTCTCGAGGCTCGCACGGATGCGGGCGTCGGAGGTGACCTTGCCGTCCTTCACCGGGACGTTCAGATCCTGACGCACCAGTACGCGGCGACCCTGCAGGTCGAGATCGGTCATCTTGATGACAGACATGGGAGTACCTCTCGAAATACGGTTGAAAAGAAAGAAAAGGAAAAAGGCTTCGGGCTAGTCCCCGAAGGGACTGGCCCCAGGCCTCTGGACCCGGGAAGAGAAACGGCCGGACCCCGGAGAGGGCCCGGCCATCCGCCATTACTTGGCGACGTGCTCCACCATGCGCAGCATGTTGCAGGTGTAGCCGTACTCGTTGTCGTACCAGGCGACGACCTTCACGAAGGTCGGGTCCAGCTGGATGCCGGCGCCGGCATCGAATACGGACGGGGCGGTGTAGCCACGGAAGTCCGTGGAGACCACCAGCTCGTCGGTGTATCCCAGCACGCCCTTCAGCTCGCCTTCGGCCGCCTTCTTCATGGCCGCGCAGACGTCGTCGTACTTGGCGTCGCCGTTCAGTTCCACGGTCAGGTCGACCACGGAGACGTCGGAGGTCGGCACACGGAAGGCCATGCCGGTCAGCTTGCCGTTCAGTTCCGGCAGCACCTTGCCCACAGCCTTGGCCGCACCGGTGGAGGACGGAATGATGTTCTCCAGGATGCCGCGGCCGCCGCGCCAGTCCTTCATGGACGGGCCGTCGACGGTCTTCTGGGTCGCGGTGGCGGCGTGCACGGTGGTCATCAGGCCACGCTTGATGCCCCAGGTGTCGTTCAGCACCTTGGCCACCGGGGCCAGGGCGTTGGTGGTGCAGGAGGCGGCAGAGACCATGTTCTGGCCCGCGTAGTGACCGTGGTTCACGCCGTAGACGAACATCGGAGTGTCGTCCTTGGACGGCGCGGACATCACCACCTTCTTGGCGCCGGCGTCCAGGTGCTTCTGGGCGGTCTCGGCGGTCAGGAACAGGCCGGTGGACTCGATCACGATGTCGGCGTTGATGTCGCCCCACTTCAGCGCGGCCGGATCCTTCTCGGCGGTCAGGCGAATGCGGTTGCCGTTCACCACCAGGTGGTCGCCGTCGACGCTGATGTCGCCGTCGAAGCGGCCGTGCACGGAGTCGTAGCGCAGCATGTAGGCCAGGTATTCCGGGTCCAGCAGGTCGTTGATGCCGACCACCTGCAGGTTCGGGAAGTCCTTGGCGATGGCGCGGAAGGCCATGCGACCGATACGACCGAAGCCGTTGATACCAACCTTGATAGACATGGGAGTCTCCTCTCTATTGCTTATGCGAAATCGTTGCGGACTCAGCCGTTCAGCACGTCACGCGCGACCTGGGCGACGTTCGCCGGCTTGAAGCCGAAGTAGTCGAACAGGGCGCCCCCCGGAGCGGACTCGCCGAAGCGGTCCAGCCCGAACACCGCGCCGTCGAGGCCGGTGAACTTGTACCAGGTGGTCGTTGCGCCGGCCTCGATGGCGACCCGCGCACGCACCGCGTTCGGCAGCACGGCCTCGCGGTAGGCCGGGTCCTGCTGTTCGAACAACTCGACGCAGGGCATGGAGACCACGCGCACCTTCTTGCCCTCGCCGGCCAGTTCGTCGGCGGCCTGGACGGCCAGCTCGACCTCGGAACCGGTGGCGATGAGGATCAGGTCGGGGGTGCCGTCGCAGTCCTTCAGCACGTAGCCGCCGCGGGCGATGTTGGCGAGCTGCTCGCCATCACGTTCCATGTGCGGCAGGCCCTGACGCGACAGGATGAACGCGGACGGGCCGTCGGTGCGCTCAATGCCGGCCTTCCAGGCCACCGCGGTCTCGACCGCGTCGCAGGGACGCCACACATTGAGGTTCGGGATCAGGCGCAGGCTCGGGGTCTGCTCGACCGGCTGGTGGGTCGGGCCGTCTTCACCGAGACCGATGGAGTCATGGGTCAGCACGTACATCACGCGCTGCTTCATCAGCGCGGACATGCGGATGCCGTTGCGGGCGTAGTCCGAGAAGATCAGGAAGGTGCCGCCGTACGGGATGAAGCCGCCGTGCAGGGCGATGCCGTTCATGATCGCGGCCATGCCGAACTCGCGCACGCCGTAGAACACGTAGTTGCCGGCGGCGTCGTCCTTGCTGACGCCCTTGGAACCGCTGTACATGGTCAGGTTGGACCCGGCCAGGTCGGCGGAGCCGCCCAGCAGTTCCGGCAGCGCCGGGGCGTAACCGCCGATGGTGTTCTGCGAGGCCTTGCGCGAGGCAACCTTCTCGGCCTTCTCGACGGTCTCCTTGATGAAGGCACTGGCCTTCTCGCTCCAGTCGGCGGGCAGATCACCGGCGATGCGGCGTTCGAACTCGGCGGCCAGTTCCGGGTGCGCCTGCTTGTACGCGGCAAAGCGCTCCTTCCACTCGGACTCGGCCTTGGCACCCTTGTCCTTCGCGCTCCAGCCAGCGTAGATATCGTCCGGAATCTCGAACGGGCCGTGGTTCCAGCCCAGCTCCTTGCGGGTCAGGGCCACTTCGTCGTCGCCGAGGGCGGCGCCGTGGCACTCTTCCTTGCCGGACTTGTTCGGCGAACCGAAGCCGATCACGGTGCGGCAGCAGATCAGGCTCGGCTTGTCGCTGTGCTTGCGGGCCTCTTCGATCGCGGCCTTGACCGCATCGGCGTCGTGGCCGTCCACGCCGCGCACCACGTGCCAGCCGTAGGCCTCGAAGCGGCCCGGGGTGTCGTCGGTGAACCAGCCCTCGACTTCGCCGTCGATGGAGATGCCGTTGTCATCCCAGAAGGCGATCAGCTTGCCCAGGCCCAGGGTGCCGGCCAGCGCGCAGGTCTCGTGGGAGATCCCTTCCATCATGCAGCCGTCGCCGAGGAAGGCGTAGGTGTTGTGGTCGACGATGTTGTGCCCGGGCTGATTGAAGTGGGCGGCCATCATCTTCTCGGCCAGCGCCATGCCCACCGCGTTGGAGATCCCCTGGCCCAGCGGCCCGGTGGTGGTCTCGACGCCGGCGGTGTAACCGTATTCGGGGTGACCCGGGGTCTTGGAGTGCAGCTGACGGAACTGCTTGATCTCGTCCATCGGCAGGTCGTAGCCGGTCAGGTGCAGCAGGGAGTAGACCAGCATGGAGCCGTGGCCGTTGGACATCACGAAGCGGTCGCGATCCGGCCAGCTCGGGTTCGCCGGGTTATGCTGCATGTAGTCGTTCCACAGCACCTCGGCGATGTCTGCCATCCCCATCGGCGCACCCGGGTGACCGGAATTGGCCTTCTGAACCGCGTCCATCGACAGGGCGCGGATGGCGTTGGCAAGCTCTCTACGGGTCGGCATGCTGATCTCCTGCTCTAAAGTAGTGTTGGGTTTGGCTGATGGCGGGCGGCGGCGCGAGGCGACAGCGGCGACCGACCCGGACGAGTCGGCCGAACGAGGGGCTCACGGTTATCGGCCGGCGCTCCGGCGCGCGGCGGCCCGAGCAGCCTGCGGGAGCAGGTACCACCCGACGGCGCAGCCAGCGCGGCGGGCAGCTCTCCCCATCAAACGCGGTGCATTTTGGCCACTTTCGCGCACCGGGGCAAGTCGCCCCCAGGGCGCGCCACGCTGCGCCCTCGCCACCGACCAGGGGGGCACATGCCCCTACCCTCGCCGGGGAGGGGCTTAGAAAAATCCCGCGAGTCGCGTTACACTAGCGGTCGTTTTGCGCAAAACTAAATGGAAACGACCATAAAGGAACGCCTAATGTCCAACGATTACATCTTCACTTCCGAGTCGGTCTCTGCGGGTCACCCCGACAAGATGGCCGACCTGGTCTCCGACACCATCGTCGACGCCATCATCGAGCAGGATCCGCACGCCCGTATCGCCTGCGAAACCGCCACCAAGACCGGCATGGTCATGCTGCTGGGCGAGATCACCACCGGCGCGCAGATCGACTACGAGAAGCTGGTGCGCGAGACGGTCTGCGAGATCGGCTACGACGACTCCGACAAGGGCTTCGACGGCAAGACCTGCGCCGTGCTGAACGTGCTGGGCGAACAGTCCCAGGACATCGCCATGGGTGTGGACCGCGACGTCTCCGACCGCGCCACCCAGGGCGCCGGCGACCAGGGCCTGATGTTCGGCTACGCCGCGCGCGAGACCGACACCCTGATGCCCGCCCCGATCTTCTACGCCCACAAGATGGTGCGTATCCAGTCCGAACTGATGAAGAGCGGCAAGCTGCCGTGGCTGCGCCCGGACGCCAAGAGCCAGGTCTCTCTGCGCTATGAAGACGGCAAGCCGGCCGGCCTGGACGCGGTGGTCCTGTCCACCCAGCACAGCCCGGACATCTCGCAGAAGGACCTGAAGGAAGCGGTCTACGAAGAGATCTTCAAGAAGGTCCTGCCGGCCGAGTGGCTGAGCCAGGTCTCCGACGACCAGATCCACATCAATCCGACCGGCAAGTTCGAGATCGGTGGTCCCGTGGGCGATGCCGGTCTGACCGGCCGCAAGATCATCGTCGACACCTACGGCGGCATGGCCCGTCACGGTGGTGGCGCGTTCTCCGGCAAGGACCCGTCCAAGGTGGACCGTTCCGCTGCCTACGCCGGCCGCTACGTGGCCAAGAACATCGTCGCCGCCGGCCTGGCCGACAAGTGCGAGATCCAGGTCTCCTACGCCATCGGCGTGGCCGAACCGACCTCGATCACCGTCGACACCTTCGGCACCGGCAAGCTGGATGACCGCAAGATCGAAGGCTTCGTCCGCGAAGCGTTTGACCTGCGTCCGTGGGGTCTGGTCCAGATGATGGATCTGCTGCGCCCGATCTACAAGCCGACTGCCGCCTACGGTCACTTCGGCCGCGAAGACGTCGACCTCCCCTGGGAGCGCACCGACAAGGCCGAGGAACTTAAGAAGATGGCGGGCCTCTAAGAGCACCCGACATTTTGTAAGCGAAATACCCATCCGGCTGAGGAGCGCTGCAGCGGTTTAACCGTCAGGCTCAGCCGGATGCTCCCCTGAAACGTGAACACGGCGCTCATCCAGATAGACGGAGAAGTTAATCCATGAATGCTGTGATGAACGACAAGAAAACGACCGATTACGTCGTCAAGGACATCAACCTTGCCGAATTCGGCCGCAAGGAAATCGCGATCGCCGAAACCGAGATGCCCGGTCTGATCCAGACGCGCGAAGAGTTCGCGGCCTCCAAGCCGCTGAAGGGCGCGAAGATCGCCGGCTCCCTGCACATGACCATCCAGACCGCGGTGCTGATCCAGACCCTGGAAGCCCTGGGTGCCGACGTGCGCTGGGCCTCCTGCAACATCTACTCCACCCAGGACCACGCCGCGGCCGCGATCGCCGACAACGGCACCCCGGTCTTCGCCGTGAAGGGCGAAACCCTGGAAGAGTACTGGGACTACTGCCACCGCATCTTCGAATTCGACGGTGGCGCCAACATGATCCTGGACGACGGTGGTGACGCCACGCTGCTGCTGCACCTGGGCGCCAAGGCCGAGAAGGACCAGTCGGTCATCGCCAAGCCGGAGAACGAGGAAGAAGAAGCCCTGTTCGCCAAGATCAAGGAACGCCTGGCCGAACAGCCGACCTGGTACTCCGACATGCTCGCCAAGATCCAGGGCGTGACCGAAGAAACCACCACCGGTGTCCATCGCCTGTACCAGATGGCGAAGGACGGCGAGCTGGCCTTCCCGGCGATCAACGTCAACGACTCGGTCACCAAGTCCAAGTTCGACAACCTGTACGGCTGCCGCGAGTCCACCGTGGACTCCATCAAGCGCGCCACCGACGTGATGATCGCGGGCAAGATCGCCGTGGTTGCCGGTTACGGTGACGTCGGCAAGGGTGCCGCCCAGTCGCTGGCCGGCCTCGGTGCCACCGTGTGGATCACCGAGATCGACCCGATCTGCGCCCTGCAGGCCTCGATGGAAGGCTTCCGCGTGGTCACGATGGAAGAAGCGGCCGACAAGGCCGAGATCTTCGTTACCGCCACCGGCAACAAGGACGTGATCACCGAAGATCACATGACCCGCATGAAGGATCAGGCCATCGTCTGCAACATCGGTCACTTCGACTCCGAGATCGCCGTGGCTGCGATGCGCAAGTACGAGTGGGAGAACATCAAGCCGCAGGTTGACCACATCATCCTGCCGAACGGCAACCGGATCATCATGCTGGCCGAAGGCCGCCTGGTGAACCTGGGCTGCGGCACCGGTCATCCGAGCTTCGTGATGTCCAACTCCTTCACCAACCAGACCCTGGCTCAGATCGAGCTGTGGACCAAGGGTGACCAGTACGACAAGAACGTCTACGTGCTGCCGAAGCACCTGGACGAGAAGGTCGCGCAGCTGCACCTGAAGAAGCTGGGTGCCAACCTGACCCGCCTGACCGACGAACAGGCCAAGTACCTGGGTCTGCCGGTGGATGGCCCGTTCAAGCCGGAACACTACCGCTACTGATCGGCCAGCCTCACATTTCAATTCGTTGTTAATGTGAACGCCGGGGCGGGCCGCATGTTCGTGCGGTCCGCCTTCTTTTTGTCTGGAGGACAAACATGTCTGCACAAGAACGCGTCTACAGCGTTGAGTTTTTCCCGCCCAAGGACGAGGCCGGAGCCGAGCGACTGGCCAAGGCCCGCAAGCGCCTGGGCGCCCTGAATCCCGAGTTCTATTCCGTCACCTTCGGCGCCGGGGGGTCCACCCGCGACCGCACTCTGGAGACGGTCAAGGACATCATCACTAACGACGGCATCCCCGCCGCCCCGCACGTCTCCTGTATCTCCTCGACCAGGGGCGAGCTGCACGAGCTGCTGGCGACCTACCGCGACATCGGGGTGAACCGCATCGTCGCGCTGCGCGGCGACCTGCCGTCCGGCACCAAGAACTCCGGCGGCGATTTCCGCTACGCCTCCGAGCTGGTGGAGTTTGTGCGCGCCGAGTTCGGTGACCAGTTCAAGATCGAGGTCGCGGCCTATCCGGAGTTCCATCCGCAGGCGCCGAACGCCGAGAAGGACCTGGAGAACTTCAAGACCAAGGTGGACGCCGGCGCGGACGCCGCGATCACCCAGTACTTCTACAACGTGGACGCCTACGAGGCCTTCATGGAACGGGTGGAGAAGATGGGCATCACCATCCCGATCATTGTCGGGATCATGCCGATCACCAACTACACCCAGATCGTGCGCTTCTCCGAGATGTGCGGTGCCGAGATCCCGCGCTATATCCGCAAGCGGATGGAGGCCTTTGGTGACGACAAGGAGTCGATCCGCAAGTTTGGTATCGAGGTCGCCACGCGCCTGACCGATGACGTGCTGAACAAGGGTGCCCCCGGGATCCACTTCTATTCGATGAACCAGGCCGGGCCGACCGAACAGATCTGGAAGGCCCTGGACCTCGACAACCGGAAGTAGCCCCCGTGCGCTGCCCCCGGCTGCTGCTCGAATCCGAGGCACTGGCCGCGGGGCGGTCGCTTCCCGCCCCGCAGGACCGCCTGCACTACGCCACCACGGTCCTGCGCCTGAAGAGCGGCGCCCCCTGCCGCGTCTTTGACGGCCTTGGCAACGAATTCGAGGCCACGCTCGAACTGAACGGTCGCCGCGACGGCACCTTCCACCTGGGCGAGCGTGCCGCGCCGCCGACCCACCCTGCCTTTCCGATCCACCTGCTCCAGGGCATTGCCCGCGGCGATCACATGGACCTGGCGATCCAGAAGGCCGTGGAGCTGGGCGTGCAGTCCATCCGTCCGGTACTCTGCGAACGCTCGCGTTCGGCCGCCGCCCACAAGGGCCTGGACAAGCGCCAGCGTCACTGGCAGGGGATCCTGCGCGCCGCAGCGGAACAGTGCGGGCGCAACGAGCTCCCCCAGTTGCAGGAACCCGCTCCACCGGACACGGTTCTGTCGGGCTGGCATGACACCCTGGCCTTGCTTGCCGAGGAAAGGGCGCCGGGACTGGATGCGCGCCTGGACGGCCGCAGCCGACCAGCGGCGGTCGCGCTGTTCGTCGGGCCGGAAGGCGGCCTCACGCCCGCGGAGATCGCGCTGGCACAGGACCGGGGATTCCTGGGGGTCGGGATGGGCCCGCGCACCCTGCGCACCGAAACCGCCGCGATGGCCCTGCTGACCCTGGTCCAGGCCCGCCTGGGCGACCTGCAGGGATAACGCCCGTCCCGCCCGGAGACCAATGCGGCCTCAGGCCGGCTGGGCCTCGGCAATCTCCAGCAGGCGCTGTTCGAGGGTGTCGAGGCGCAGCAGGTGCGTGGTCACACCGGAGGCCTTCACCCGCCAGGACCAGGGGGTGGCGTCGGAATCTTCCAGCGCGTAGATGTTCTGCGGGGTGATCTGCACAGGGTGCGGCGTCCCGCGCACCTCGAGCGCATAGAACGGCAGGTGCTCCGGCTGCATGACCGCCTGCATCACCAGCAGGCGGGTAAAGCGGCGACGGTCCTCGCCGCTGTCGCGGCCAGGGTCCAGCAGCTGATTCACGTTGATCACCGGCACCTGCACGTCCTGCCAGACCAGGCTGGGCTCCAGCCAGGGGATCTCCGGGTGTTCGGCGTCCTGCTCCACGGCACCCGCGCGGGTGGTGACCTCGAGAAAGGCGCTGCGCGGCAGCAGGATGGAGCCTGTGTCCAGCTGCACGATCACGGCCTCGACCGCCTGGGTCTGTGCGTCGTCGCTCATGCCGGCACCTCCTGCAGCTGCTCGCGGATGGCATTCAGCAGATCATTCTCCAGATACGGCTTGCCCAGATAACCATTCACCCCGAGGCGGTCGGCCCGCTCCCGGTGCTTGGTGCCGCTGCGCGAGGTGATCATGATGATCGGCACCTGCCCGAAGTCCGGGTGGTCCCGCACATGGGCGGCAAACTCGAAGCCATCCATGCGCGGCATCTCGACATCCAGCAGGATCAGTTGCGGCCGGCGCTCGTCGAGCAGACCCACGGCGTCCAGACCATCGCGCGCGGTCACCACGTCGTAGCCGTGGCGGGTCAGCAGACGGGCCGTGACCTTGCGGATCGTGATCGAGTCGTCGACCACCATAATCCGCTTCGAGCTCGAGGCCTCGGATACTGCCTGCGGGGCTTCCGGCAGCGACGCGGTGGCCTCGGCAAAGCGCACCAGCATACTGAGGTCCAGAATCAGCATCACCGAGCCGTCGCCCTGCAGGGTGGCACCCGCCACCCCCGGGATGCGACTCAGCACCGGGCCCACCGACTTCACCACGACCTCCTGACTGCCCAGCAGGCCGTCGATGCGCAGGGCCACGCGCCGGTCATCCGCCCGCACCAGCAACAGCGGGAAGGGATGATCCGGGAAGTGCTCGACCCCGGCCTGGCTCTCCACGCCCATCAGGTCGCCCAAGCCACGCACCTCGTAGTCCTGCCCGATGTAGTTGTAGGTCGCCTTGGCGTCCTGCGAGTCGATCTCTTCGGCGCGGGCGCGGACCACGCCCTCGACCGAGGCCATCGGGACCGCGAAGGTCTCCTCGCCCACCTGGACCAGCAGGGCCTGGGAGATGGCCAGCGTGAACGGCAGGCGCATGGTGAAGCGCGAGCCCTTGCCGGGCGTCGACTGGATCTCCAGCGTGCCGCCGAGCTGCTTCACATCGCTGTTCACCACGTCCAGGCCTACCCCGCGACCGGCCACCTGAGAGACCTCCGCAGCGGTGGAGAAGCCGGACTGCAGGATCAGCTGCAGGGCCTGGGCGTCCGAGACTTCGGCATCGGGGGCGATCAACCCGCGCTCGAGCGCGCGGGCGCGGATGGCCTCGGCGTCGATGCCACGACCATCGTCGGTCACCTGCAGACGGATCTCGCTGCCCGACTGCTCCAGGCTGACATCGATCTGACCCTGGGCCGGCTTGCGCGCCTGCTCGCGCTCGGCCGGTGCCTCGATACCATGGGCGATGGCATTGCGCAGCAGGTGTTCCAGGGGCGACACCAGTCGTTCCAGCAGGGCGCGGTCGAGTTCGGCCCCCTGGCCGGTGAACTCCACCCGCACCGGCTTGCCGAGATCCTCGCCCGCCTGGCGCACCACGCGGCGCAGACGGGGCGCCATGCGGGCGAAACGCACCATACGCTGGCGCATCAGCTGATCCTGCAGGTCCGTGCCGACGCGGCGCTGCTGCAGCAGGATGCCGCCGGCATTCTGGAGTTCGTCGCCGACTTCCTGCTTGAGGGCCTCGAGGTCACTGACACTTTCGGCCAGGGCCCGCGACAGCTGCTGGATCCCGGAGTAGCGGTCCATCTCCAGCGGATCGAAGTCCAGGGCCTCCTCGCCACTCTCCTCCTCCACCCGGAACAGGATCTGCGCCTCGGTCTCGATCTCGAGCTTGCGCAGCTGGTCGCGCAGACGCGCGATGGTGCGCTCGAGTTCGTCGACCTGGCCCTCGACCCGCCCGACCGTCTGCTCGAATCGACGATGGAAGGTTGCCAACTCGCCGGCGTTGTTCACCAGGCTGTCGAGGACCTCGGCGTCCATGCGGACCTGGTCCTGAATACGGCGCCCCTCGGATTCCGGCGGCTCGTGGCTGCGCTGGTCCCCCGCTGCGGCCGGCATTGCCGCCTCGGCAGCCGGTGCGTCGGTCTCCGCGTCGCCCGCATCGGCCTCGGTCTCCGCTGGTGCGCCCGCCTCAGGCTCGGGCGATTCGCCGGCCTCGCCGGCGGCCCAGCTCCGCAGCGCCGGCAGCGATTCGCTGGCCGACTCGTCCATCTGCCAGGCCCCGACCCCGCGCTCCACCAGATGCTGGACATCCGTCAGGGCGCGCTCGGTGAGCTGGAAGAAGCCATCGCGCGGCTCGAGACCGGTCTCGGTCTCCACGCTCAGCGCGCTCTCGAGCGCGTGCGCGATGGCGCCGACCACAGTGAAACCGGCCATGCGGGCACTGCCCTTCAGGGTATGCACCTCGCGCTGGAAGGCGTTCTGGTCCGGACCGGGCCGCCCCCCGGCCTCGCGCCAGCCATGGAGGGCGGCGAACGCGGCCTCCAGGATATCCCGGGCCTCCTCGATGAAGACCTCGGCAAACTCCCAGTCGATCTCCAGCTCGGGCTCGGGCTCGGCGCCCGCTTCCGGCACCGAGGACACCTCGGGCACCGCTTCGGCGGCTTCGGGTTCGTCGAATTCCGGCGATTCCTCCTCGTTGGACTGCTCCTCGGCACGCAGCAGTTGCTCGGCGGTCGCATGATCCAGCAGGGCGTAGACCTCGGGGGCCCAGGACGGCGGATCCAGCACCTTGGCCGGATCGGGTTCCTCGTCGGCCACCGCCTCGGCGACGTAGGTCTCCAGCCGGCGTAGCAGCTCGACGGCCTCGCCCGACAGGGCCCATTCCATATCCCGGTGGATGCGAATCAGGCGCTCGAACGGGCCGCAGACCGAGTAGATACCGCGGATGTCCGCCGTGCGCGCGCTGCCGTTCAGGGTGTGCAGCGCGCGCTCCAGATCATGATTCGGGATCCGGTCCGGGCGCCATTGCGATTCATCCAGCCAGCCCCGCAGGGTGAGCAGGTGCACCTGGGCCTCGGCGGCAAAGACCTGCCATAGCTGTGGGTCGGTCTCCATGCGCGCGGCCGAGTCTCCCGCCGAGGCCTCCGCGAGGTCCCCCTCGTCCGGTGCCGGTTCGTCGATCCCCGGCTCTCCGGGCGCAACCCCCTCCAGTTCCGGGGTATCGGCCTCCGGCTCGAGCGCGCCCTCCACGGGCAGCGAGTCGCCCCCCTCCAGGATCTCTTCCGTCACCTCGAAGGCATCGGCCGGGAGCTCGAGATCGTCCAGATCCAGCGGTTCGACATCCGGCGCGGAAGCCCGCAAGTCGTCGCTGCCCGCCACCGGGGCTGACTCCCCTTCCGGCTCTGCGTCGGGAACAGACGCGTCCGACTCGGGGACGGATGGCTCCAGCGCATCCGGCGGGAGGTCCGGCACGAACGCACCGGATTCCTGGAGGAGTTCGTCGGCAGCCTCATCCTGGTCTGGCTCCACAGGCTCCAGGGTCTCGCTGGATGCCACAGCGGCCGGGGCGTCCAGATCATCCAGGGTGCGCGCCAGTGCCTCGAATTCGGCTTCCGCACCCGACGGAGCGGCGGGGGCCATGGGCTCTTCGTCCGCCTCGGCCTCGGTTTCCGGCTCGCCACCGGCCAGGGCCCGCAGGCGCAGGGCGATATCGAGGACGGGGGTATCCGGTCCGGTGTCATCCCGGACCTCGCTCACCAGGCCCGGCAGGACCCCGATGGCGTCCTCGATAACCTGCAGGGTGGCGTGGTCCGCCTCATGCCCGGAATCCAGCAGGCGATTGAGGAAGGACTCCACCGCCCAGGCGAACTCGCCCAGACGCAGGGCCCCGGCCAGCCGCCCCGAACCCTTCAGGGTATGGAAGGAGCGGCGGATCACCGAGAGGGTGTCGAGGTCCGCCGGGTTGGACTGCCACAGCGGGAAATGCTGGGTCAGGCTGGCCACCTCCTCGTCCGCCTCCTCGAGGAAGATCTCGAGGATCTCCGGATCGACGTCGGGGCCACGCACCTGGTCCGCCAGCACCGCATCGTCAAAGGGCAGGGAATCACGTCCCCCAGCGGGCACCGAGCTCGTCGGGGGTGCAGCGGCCGCGACGTCGGTCGCGGGGATCCCGGCCTCGGCCCCCGGCTCCGGGGCGTTCTCCGCCGGCCGATCCTCGAGCGTGCCGGAGTCGAACGCCACCTCGTTGTCAGTCACCGGTTCGGCCGAGTCGTGCTCCGGCGCCGCCTCCGGGGCGTCCCCGGCCTCGGGAACCGCGGCCAGCGGCGCATCCGCGCCATCACCACCGGAGATCGCGCCGATGCGCTGCAAGGCCGCGATGCCGCGCTCGTGCACGCTGTCCAGTTCGCGCCAGGGCTGACCGGACGACTCGAGGGCCACCTCGATGCTGCTGAGGACCTCGGCCAGGGCCTCGACCTCGCCCTCCTCCAGCTCCGTGGCCGCCCTGCCGGCGCGGGCATCCAGATGCCGGATCAGCGGACCGAGGAGGGCATGCAGTGCCTCGAAGCCCGACATCGACATGGCCCCCTCGATGCGCCGCAGGCCCTCGCGGGCCTCGTCGAGGCCACCCTCGCCGGCCTCCGCCCCGGCGTCGAGGAAACCAAGGAAGATGTCACGCACCCGGCGAACATCGACCAGGGCCTCCTTGTAGACCGCGGCCGCCAGCGCGCGATCGAACTCCGCCTGCGGCGTGGGGCTGTGGCTCTTCCGCCGCAGACCGGACTCGAGCAGGGATTCGAGAGCCAGCAGGTGTTCCGCCAGCACCATGTCGACCTGTTCGTCGGCCTCGCCCGCACGCTCGGGGGTCAGCGACGCCGCCAGGGCATCGGTATGGTCCTGCCCGGACTCCAGACCCAGCAGGCTGAGCGTGGAACCGATCCGCTCGACCTGTTCGCGCAGGTGAGCCAGATCCTCGGCCCCGCGCACCGGGGAGCGCATGAGTACGTCCAGCCGCTCGCGTACCTCGGCGAGGTCGTCTTCCAGCGCCTGGCGCAGGTTGTCGTAGACCGAACGACCGACCCTGCTGGCGTCGTCCTCGAGGCCGAGGCCGTCGAGGCCGAACACCTCGCGCACCGCTAGGGTCTGCTCCCCTTCCGAAGTGGCACAGGCCACGTGAAACAGCAGGGTCTTGATCAGGTCCGAAGGCGCCGCGTATTCGGGCTCCGAACCCGCATCGCCGGCTTCCAGGTGGGCCGTTAGCGCGTTCAGGTAGCGCCCGAGTTCACGATCGACCCGCCCGACCAGGCGCCGCACGTCGGTATCGGCCTCGACCCCCCCGGCGGCGACCGCCTCCAGCACCGCACCGGCGACCCAGAACAGGCGGCGGGCCTCGCCCGCCGGGACGACCTCCTCGACTGTGCGGACAGTCGCCTGCAGGCGTGCGGCCGGTGCCGTCGCATCCTCGCCGCGCACCAGTTCCAGGAGATCGCGCTGAAAACGGCGGCGCGCCTGCTGCAGGACCGGGAGCCGGGCCGCCGGGTCCAGCACCTCGCCACCGGAACCCACGCGGTCATCGTCGACGGCCTGCGGGTCCGGCATCAGCGCCGCGACGTCCAGCAACAGCGATGCCCCCCGGCTGCTGCGCAGCTCGTTCAGCAGGGGGACCAGGATCATCGGCGAGGGCAGTTCGCCATCGCCCTCGTTCTCGAGATAGTCCGGAAGCTGCAGGGACGCCCGCAGCAAGGGCTCGGTGGCCGCCACGTTGGGCTCGTCAGCCTGCTGCAGTCCGTCCAGGACCTGGAGCATCTCGTCGAGGATCAGGACGACGCTCTCGACCTGGACCATGACCAGGGTATTGCGGATCTGCTCGACTCGACTGCGCGCCTCGGCCAGGCAGTCACCGCAGGTCGGGTCGTCGGAATACCGCCGCAATGCGTCCTGGACCTCGACAAACAGCTTGTCGAGTTCGTCGCGGACCCAGTTCAGTGCGCTGGATGCCATCGGCCGGGTCCGCCGTCAGGCCCGTTGTTCGTCGGAGGACGTCGTATCGGCGTCGGGATCGGGATCCATCGCATCGGGGTCCTCGCCAACCGCCTCAGTAGCGCTGCCCGGCTCCGGCAGCTTGAAGTCCGATACCGAGGACTGCAGCTGGGCCGAGAGCTGGGCCAGATCCCCGATCGCCGCCGCGGTGGACTGCGTCCCCTGCGTGGTCTCGGAGGTGATCTCGCGGATCTGCGCCATGATGGAGGTCACGTCCTGCGCCATCTCGGACTGCTTGCGGGCCGAGGAGGAGATACCGTCGATCAGGTCCGCGAGATCGGCGGAGACCTGTTCGATCTCGGACAACGCCTCGCCCGCGGCCTGGGCCAGTTCGGCCCCCTGGACCACGTTGGCGGTACTTTGCTCCATGGAGCTCACGGCCTCGCTGGTATCCGCCTGGATGGCCTTGACCAGGCCTTCGACCTGACGGGTCGCGGAGGACGAACGTTCCGCGAGGCGCTGGACTTCGTCGGCCACCACCGCGAAGCCGCGGCCGGCCTCGCCCGCCGCGGAGGCCTGGATCGCCGCGTTCAGTGCCAGCACGTTGGTCTGTTCGGCGATGTCGTTGATCAGCCCGATGATGTCGCCGATCTCCTGCGAGGATTCGCCCAGTCGCTTGATCCGCTTCGCGGTCTCCTGGATCTGCTCGCGGATACTGTCCATGCCCTCAATGGAGCGGCGCACGGTGCCGGCCCCGCGGGACGCGATCTCCACCGAGTTACGTGCCACGGAGGCCGACTGCTCGGCATCCTGGGCCACCTTGTCCACCGAACGCGAGACCTCGTCGATCGCGTCATCCGCGCGCTGGATCTCGCGGGCCTGTTCTTCCGACTTCTCGGCCAGCCCCAGCACCTGCGAACGGGTGGACGCCGAGGACTCGCTGATGTCGGCCGCCACCGTGTTGATGGTCGCAACCAGGGTACGCAGGTTCTCGATCGCGTAGTTCATCGAGTCCGCGATGGCGCCGGTGAAGTCCTCGGTCACCGTCGCGTTCACGGTGAGATCGCCATCGGCGAGGTTCATCATCTCGTCAAGCAGGCGCAGGATCGCCTGCTGGTTGCGCTCGTTCTGGGCCTCGGTCTCGGCCAGTTCGCGCTTGGTGTCGCGGTAGAGGAACAGCCCCATCGCGATCAGCAGCAGCAGCGCCAGGCCACCAAAGCCGAAGCCGATCAGGGCGATCACGCCCGCCCGTTCGGCCTCCCGCGTGATGGCGGTCTCGAACGCGCCGGTGGTCTCGAGCATCGCGCCACTGCTGGCCTCGACACTGGAGGCTGCGGCATTGACCTCGAACACCTGGGTAGAGGTATCCAGAACCCCTTCCACCGCCTCGCTGAAGGCCACGAACAACGTGGCGATCTCCTGCAGCAGGGCCCGTGCCTGCGGGTCGTCAACCGGCTCCACACCCAGCGGGGCGAAGCCCTCGATCAGCCCGTCCAGCACCCGCCCGTACAGCGTCGCGTCACGCTCGAAGCGTTCGATGGCGGCGGCCGCCTCGGCGCCACCCTGCAGCACCCGGCCGAGGTTGTTGGCGATCCGCTGGATCAGCATGGTCTGGCGTGCCGCCACATAGACCTGCTCGGGCGGCTCGCCGATCTGGGTCATGCGCCGCACGACATCATCGGACAGCCGCGACAGTTCCGGAGAGAAGGCCGCCACCGCGTCGGAGAACTCGGTGATCAACTGGATATCCGAACGCCCGAGGATGACCGTGTTGATGTGGTCCCGATAGGCGGACCACTCGCGGTCCACGGTGGCGATGTCCTCCTGCAGGGGTTCCGGCAGCGGCTGCAGCCCTTCGCCCCCGGTGCGGATCCGTTCCAGACGTGCCTCGAAGTCATCCCGCAGCGACTGCAGGTCGGAGAATGCCTGCTCGGAACCCGCGGCGGCCTCCAGCGAGCTGGTGGCCAGCCGCTGCGACAGCAGGCGCAGGTCGTTGGCCAGCGCGATGCGGTCGCGGTACTGGCTCTGCTCGTACTCGTGGTAGGTAAAGGCCCCGCCGGTCGCGATCAGGGCCAGCACCAGCAGCCCCCCGAGGACAAAATTACGTGCGCGACGACTCGATCCCATCAGTTCATACCCCCTGTCGCAGCCCCGCGCCCCGCGTCATCCGACTGCGGCTGCGGACTGTTCGCTACTGGATGTACCGGCCAAGCCCGTGCCGGTAAAGCGATTGTTGTCATTCAGCAGCAGATCCAGATCCAGCACCGGATGCAGCCGGTGCCCGAGATCGAATCCGCCGGTAATAAAGGGTCGGACAGCCTCGGGGACCGAGACTTCCAGACGGCGCTGGGACGGGATGCAGCGGCGCATCCCCTCGACCTGACTGACCAGCAGCCCGGCCATGCCCTGGCCCTGCGGCGCCACCACGATCCGCTGCCCGGTCGCGTCGTCCGGCAATGGCCGGTCCAGCAACAGCTTGCCCATATCGAACACCGGCAGCACCAGCCCGCGCAGGTTGCCCACCCCCAGCACGGCGGCATCCGCCAGCGGTACGCGGGTGAGCGTCATCGGATCGGCCACTTCGGCGATCGCGTCCATGTCGACCAGAAAGCGGAAATCGCCAACACGCAGCAAGACCCCGCGCCAGCCCGTACCAATGTCCCGCCGCAACTCGCGATTGACGCGGCGCCCTTCGCGATCAAGGCTCGCGATCAGCGCAAACGGCGAGGACAGGTCGGTCTTCATGCGGAGAGGTACTTCCCGATGGTTTCCAGCAGGTTCTTCTCGACCACCGGCTTGGTGATATAGTCCCGGGCCCCCTGGCGCATCGCCCAGACCCGGTCGGTCGCCTGATCCTTGGTGCTGACCACGACGACCGGCACATGCGCCGTCTCGTCGGCCTGGGACAGCTGGCGGGTCGCCTGGAAGCCGTTCAGCCCGGGCATCACGACATCCATCAGCACCAGATCCGGGACCTGCGACTTCGCGGCCGCGACCCCGTCCTCGCCGCTCTCGGCGGTGGTCACCGAATGCCCGTGCTTCTCGAGCATGGTACGCAGCACGTGGATCTCGGTCGGGGAATCGTCAACGATCAGAATACGGGCCATGGGGTTCGTCTTTCCTTGGTTGGTGTGGCGGAACGCGTCATGCCGAGGGGCTGGCGTACTGACGCATGGCACCCAGGAGGTCGTCCCTGGTGAATGGCTTGGTGAGGTAATCCTCCGACCCCACGACGCGGCCTTTCGCCTTGTCGAACACACTGTCCTTGCTGGACAGCATGATGATCGGCGTGGCGCGGAACTGCTTGTTGTTCTTGATCAGCGCGCAGGTCTGGTAGCCATCCAGGCGCGGCATCATGACGTCGATGAAGATAATGTCCGGACGCGACTCGGCGACCTTGGACAGCGCCTCGAAGCCGTCCACGGCGGTAATGACCTCGGCCCCGTGCTTTTGCAGCAAGGATTCGGCGGTGCGCCGAATGGTCTTGCTGTCGTCGATCACCATGACCTTGAGTCCCTGAAACTCGGTGGCCGAGTCCGCTTCGGCAAGCGCGTTAGACACCTTCTCCCCCCCTGGCCATTTCGCCCCGAATCTAGCGGAAGCGGGGCCGTGTGACAAACAGCACACCATGATATTGCATCGCGCGCAGCGCAATGCATCGAACACCGCCACCACCCTCCGGGTGCCGCGCGAGCTTCGATCAGCGTGGCATACTGCCCGGACACCCCGCACGATCGAGGCAACGTGACCACGAACATTGCCATCCTGATGGACCCGGTGGCGGACATCAAACCCTGGAAGGACACCAGCTTCGCGATGATGCTGGCCGCGCAGGCCCGCGGGCACCGCCTGCACTATCTCGAGCCGGCCGATCTGTGGATCGAGGAGGGCCGCGCGAGCGCGCGCAGCCGCCCCATCGAGGTGCGTGACCAGCGCGACGACTTCTTCCGCCTGGGCGATCCGGAGACGGGCCCGGCGGCCCGTTTCGATGTGCTGCTAATGCGCAAGGATCCACCGTTCGATCTCGAATACATCTATGCGACCTACGCCCTCGACCTCGCCGAACGCGAGGGCGTGCGGGTGTCGAACCGGCCGCAGGCCCTGCGCGACGTCAACGAGAAGGCCTTTACCGCGCACTTCCCGCAGTGCTGCCCGCCCACGCTGATCACCCGCGACCGAAGCCGCATCCGCGCCTTCCTCGAGGTGCAGGGCGATATCGTGGTCAAGCCGCTGGACGGGATGGGCGGGGCGTCGGTGTTCCGCATCCGCCAGGGCGACCCGAACACCTCGGTCATCCTCGAGACCATCACCGAATTCGACCAGCGCAGCGTGGTCGCCCAGCGCTTCCTGCCGGAGTTCACCGAGGGTGACAAGCGCATCATCCTGATCGGCGGCGAGCCCTGCCCCGATGCCCTGGCGCGCATCCCCGCCGCGGGCGAGAGCCGCGCCAATCTCGCCGCGGGCGGCCGCGGCGAGGCCCGCCCGCTGACCGAGCGCGACCGCTGGATCTGCCGCGAGATCGCCCCGGAACTCAAGGCCCGCGGCCTGGATTTTGTCGGCATCGACGTCATCGGCGACTACCTGACCGAGATCAACGTCACCAGCCCCACCGGCGTGCGCGAGCTGGACGCCACCGGTCACGACCTCGCCGGCCAGTACATCGACTATCTCACCCGCCCGATCGAAGGATGACCGGCATGCGCCGCGCGACGACCCTCACCCTGCTCCTGCTGCTCGCCACCCTCCTGCTGGCCGCCTGCGGCCGCGAGGAACCGGATACCGAACAGCTCGGCTTCTACGCCTTCGGGACTCTGGTGGACCTCAGCCTGTACCCCGCGGGCCAGTACGACGTGGAGGCCATCGGGACCGCGGTTCAGGAGGAACTGGAGATCCTGCATACCTCCTGGCATGCCTGGGAACCCGGATCCCTTGGCCGGACCAACGAACTGCTGGCCCTGCAGGGCGAATTCAGCGCCCCGCCCTCGGTCCTGCCGCTGATCGAGCGCGGCCGCGAGATGGAGACCCTCAGCGAGGGGCTGTTCAACCCCGCCCTGGGCAAACTGGTGGCGGCCTGGGGCTTCCATCAGGACGAGCCCCAGGGCCCGCCGCCGGACGAGGCAACCCTGGCGGAACTGCTGGACGCCCCCCCGAGCATGCAGGATATCGAACGCAATGGCGTGCGCCTGCGGGGCACCCACCCGGACCTGCAGCTCGATTTCGGCGGGCTGGCCAAGGGGCTGGCGGTAGAGCGGGTGTTGGACCTGCTCGCGGAACTCGGGGTGGAAGCCGCGATCTTCAACGCCGGCGGCGACCTGATGACCCTGGGCCGCCCCGAGACACGCCCGTGGCGCGTGGGCATCCGCCACCCGCATGGCGGCGTGCTCGGCAGCATCGAACTGGACGGCGGCGAAGCCCTGTTCACCTCCGGCGACTACGAACGCGGCTATGACTGGGACGGCACGCGCATCCACCACGTGATCGACCCGCGCACCGGCCGTCCGAGCCAAGGTATCGACAGCGCCACCGTGCTCCACCACGATCCCGCCCTGGCCGACGCTGCCGCCACCACGCTGATGATCGCCGGCCCGGAGGCCTGGCCGGAATACGCCCGCAAGATGGGCATCGACCACGCACTGGTGGTACTGGAAGACCGCATCGAGGCCACGCCGGCACTGGCCGACCGGGTACAACCCGGCCGCGACCGCGAGCCATTCGTGGTGCGCGAACTGCCGTGAACGCCGGCCGGCTGCGCTGGGGTGACGCGCTGATCGGCAGCCTGGCCGCCGGGATCGTGGTGGCGGCCTTCGTGCTGGCCTACACCCCTGCGGGCGATGCCCGGGTGCTGGTCATCAGCCAGGCCGGGGTCGCGCCGCAGCACGAACCCCTGGATCGCGCCCGGGTCCTCGAGGTCCGGGGCCCGGCCGGCATCACCCGTATCGAGATCGAACCGGGCCGGGCACGCTGTGCCGACTCCCCCGGGCGCCAGGACATCTGCGAGTCCAGCGGCTGGCTGCAGGCCCACGGCGACGTTGCCGTCAGCCTGCCCAACCGGCTGACGCTGCAGGTGCTCGGCACCGACCCCGGCTTCGACAGCATGCATTATTGAATCCCGTGGCGCCCGGGCATCCGCAGGCCGGCAGCGACGCCCATGACCGGGCCATCGCCGCGCTCGCCGCCATCGCGATCGGCATCCAGATCCTCGAGGCCGCGATCCCCAGCCCGATCCCGGGCATCAAGCCGGGGCTGGCGAATATCGTCACCCTGATCACGCTGCTGGCCCTGGGCTGGCGCGCGGCCGTGGCGGTCACGCTGCTCCGCGTGGTCGGAAGCAGCCTGCTGCTGGGGACACTACTGAGTCCCGCCTTCTGGCTGTCGCTGGCCGGGGCCGTCGCGAGCCTCGCCCTGCTGGCGGTCCTGCGCCCCTTCGCCCCCCGCCATGTCGGACCGGTCGGTCTGGGCATCGCGGCGGCGATGGCGCACGTCGCGGGCCAGTTCCTGCTCGCCTGGGCGGTGATCATCCCGCATCCCAATCTGCCCCTGGTGCTGCCCCCGCTGTTGCTCGCCGCCCTGATCACCGGCAGCCTGACCGGTATACTGACCGCCCAGGTCCTCGCCGATCCGCGAATCCAGCGTCATGTCCACACTCCCCAGCCCAGCCAGTAGCCCCCGTCGAACCCGCGCGCTAGTGGGCGTCGGGGCCGCGCGTGGCCGCCCCGCCGGGCCGGAGGCGGCATGACGCCCCACGCCAGTCCGGGCACGCCCCCGCCGGAGACGCCGCGCGTGCAGGACCACCTGGGGACCATGATCTTCCTCGCGGTGGTCGCCCACGCGCTGATCATCCTGGGGATCGGCTTCGCGGTCGATCCGATCGAAAGCCCGACCCGCGAACCGCTGGACATCACCTGGGTCACCGACCCCGACGCCCCGCCGCCGGAGCCGGACGAAGCGGTCGAGCACATCGCCACCCGGGACCAGGCCGCCAGCGGCGAGGGCGAGGAGATCCAGGAGGCACAGGCGCCGGAGGCAGAGGATGCCGGGATCGGCGAGCCCGAGCCGGAGGGCCTCGATGCACCATTGCCGGAGGCCGGCCCGCTGGTCATGGACCCGGCACAGCCGGAACCCGAACCGGAACCCGACGCGGTCGCCGCCGACACGCCGGACGCACACGCCGCGGCACCCGAGGTCGCCGACCCCGAGCCGCTGGAGTCCCCCGATGCCGAAGACCGGCCCTCTGCAGCAACCCTGATGAACCGTGGCCTGGAGAGCGCCCGCGCGGCGCCCGCGGAGGAGCGCCAGGCATTCTCGACCCGGGCCAGCCGCACCCGCTACCTCGACAGCCTCGCCGCGCGCAGCGCCCCCGAGGCTGCCTACCTGCAGGCCTGGATCAACAAGGTCGAACGCCTGGGGAACCTGAACTATCCGGACGAGGCGCGGCGGCGCGGCCTGTCCGGGACCCTGGTCCTGTCGGTGCGCATCAACCCGGCGGGCGAACTGCTCGATATCCAGGTCGCCCGCAGCTCCGGGGAACCGGTCCTGGACCAGGCGGCGATCCGCATCGTGGAGCTGGCGGCCCCCTATGCCCCGTTCACCGACGCCATGCGCGAGGAATACGACGAACTGGTGATCACCCGCACCTGGGCCTTCCGCCGCGACCAGATGCAGCAGATCCGCTGACGGATCGGCTCAGCCCCGCCGGCTGCCTTGCGACCGGCCGGGTCAGCATCGATACTGGAGCCATGAATCCGACGACCGCCCGCCACGAGCCCGACAGCCTGCGCGATCACTTCCTGATCGCGATGCCGAGCCTGAACGATGGCTACTTCAGCCATGCGGTCACCTATATCTGTGACCACGACGAAGAGGGCGCGCTGGGGCTGGTCATCAATCAGCCTACCGAGTTCTCGCTGCGCGAACTGCTGGAGCACGTGGAACTGGAGCCCGGCGAGGACCTGCCGGAGATGCCGGTCTACCGCGGCGGCCCGGTGCAGCCGGAACACGGCTTCGTGCTGCATTCCGCCGAGCAGACCTGGCGCGGCAGCCAGCCCATCACCGACTCCATCGTGTTGACCACCTCGCGCGATATCCTCGAGGCAATTAACGCCGGGCAGGGCCCGCGCCGGGTCCTGATCGCGCTGGGCCACGCCGGTTGGGGCCCTGGCCAGCTGGAGAGCGAGCTGGCCGAGAATGCCTGGCTCACCGCCCGCGCCGACGCCGACATCCTCTTTGACCGCCCCAGCGCCGAGCGCTGGCGCGCCGCCGCCGAACTGATCGGCATCGACGTCAATCTGATCAGCTCGGCCTCCGGCCACGCCTGATCGTGGGGCTGCTGGCGTTCGACTACGGGCGACGCCGAATCGGGATCGCGGTCGGCGAAGAGCTGACCGGCTCGGCCCGCGGCCTGCGCACGTTCGCCAGCGACGCGCCCGACCTGTGGTCCGGCATCGACACGCTGGTGGCGGAATGGGCCCCGGAGGGTTTCGTGGTCGGCTGGCCGACCCAGGCGGACGGCAAGCCCACGCCACTGGCGCGGCGCATCCGGGGCTTCGCCCGCACCCTCGAAGAACGCTACGGGCAACCGGTATACTGGAGCGACGAGCACCTGACATCCCACCTGGCCCGCGAGCGCCGCCGGCCGGGACGCCACGACCCGGGGCTGGACGCCCATGCCGCCGCGGTCATCCTCGAAGGCTGGTTTCTGGAGAACGCATCATGACGCCGGACGTCCCGACCTTGCTCGACGACATGGCCGAACAGGCCCGCCACCATCTCAAGACCCACGGGATCGACCAGCCGATCGTCGTCGGCATCCATTCCGGTGGCGTCTGGATCGCGGAGCACCTGCGCGAACGCCTGGGGGTGGAGCGCCCCCTGGGCAAGCTCGACATCAGCTTCTACCGCGACGACTTCTCGCGCATCGGCATGCACCCGCAGGTACGTCCCTCCGAGTTGCCGGAGGATCTGGACGGAGAGCACGTGCTGCTGGTCGACGACGTCCTGTTCACCGGGCGCACCATCCGCGCGGCGCTGAACGAGCTGTTCGACTACGGCCGCCCCGCCTCGGTAACCCTGGCGGTGCTGGTCGAGCGCGACGGACGCGAACTGCCCATGGAGGCCGCGATCGTCGGGGCCCACATGGAGCTCGGCAAGACCGAACAGATCAAACTGCGCGGGCCCGAGCCGCTGCGCCTGGAGCGGGTCGCCATCGACCCCGAGGACCTGAAGGCCTGAGCCAGCGGAAGCACGACGGATGACCGAGACCCTGATCGCCCACCCCGGCGCGCGCCTGCCCGAACCGGGCCCGCTGCCCAACCGCCTGCAGCTGACCGACGACGGTCAGCTGCGCCACATGCTGACCATCGAAGGCCTGAACCGGGAACTCCTCACCGAGATCCTGGATACCGCCGAGTCGTTCGCCAACATGAACGAGAAGGCGGTGAAGAAGGTCCCGCTGCTGCGCGGCAAGACCATCGTCAACCTGTTCTTCGAGGCCAGCACGCGCACCCGCACCACCTTCGAGCTGGCCGCCAAGCGCCTGTCCGCGGATGTGCTGAACGTGAACATCAACACGTCCTCCGCGGTGAAGGGCGAGAGCCTGCTGGACACCCTGCGCAACATCGAGGCGATGAACGTCGACATGTTCGTCGTGCGCCACGAGGAGAGCGGCACCGCGCACTTCATCGCCCGCCACGTGGCCCCGGGCATCAGCGTGCTGAATGCCGGCGACGGCCGCCACGCGCATCCGACCCAGGCGCTGCTGGACATGTTCACCATCCGCCGCCACAAGGGCGACTTCACCAAGCTGAAGGTCGCGATCGTCGGCGACATCCTGCACTCGCGCGTGGCGCGCTCGCAGATCCACGCGCTGAACATCCTGCAGACCGGCGAGGTGCGCGTGGTCGCACCCTGCTCGCTGCTGCCGGCGGATGTCGACCAGCTCGGCGTGCACGTCTACAACGACCTCGACGCCGGGCTGCAGGATGTCGACGTGATCATCATGCTGCGCCTGCAGCGCGAGCGCATGGAACACGCCCACCTGCCCTCCGAACACGAGTACTACCAGCTGTTCGGCCTGACCTCTCGGCGCCTGCAGCTGGCCCATCCGACCTGCCTGGTCATGCACCCCGGGCCCGCCAACCGCGGGGTGGAGATCGAGTCCGCAGTGGCCGACGGCCCGCACTCGGTGATCCTGGAACAGGTCACCTACGGCATCTCCGTGCGCATGGCGGTGATGTCCATGGTGATGGGGGCCCACCAGGCATGAGCGTGCTGATCGAGAACGCCCGTATCCTCGACCCGGTGGACGGCTTCGACGCCGTCGGCTCGCTGTGCGTGCAGGGCAGCGAGATCCTCGCCCGCGGCCAGGCCCCGGACGGTTTCGAGCCGCGCCGGCGGATCGACGCCAGCGGGCTGTGGCTCATCCCCGGCCTGATCGACCTCGCGGCGCGCCTGCGCGAGCCGGGGCAGGAACACAAGGCCACCGTCGCCAGCGAGACCCTGGCGGCGGCCCGCGGCGGTATTACCAGCCTGGTGGTGCCGCCGGACACCGAACCCCCGATCGACTCGCCCGCCGAGGTGGAGCTGATCAACCGCCGCGCCCGCCAGGCCTGCGGCGTGCGGGTGTACGTGCTGGGCGCGCTGACCCATCAACTGGAGGGCCAGCAGCTCGCCGAGATGGCGGCCCTGATGCAGGCCGGCGCCCGCGGGGTCAGCAACGCCAGCAAACCGCTGGCCAGCCTGCTGGTCCTGCGCCGCGCACTGGAATACGCGACCACCTTCGGCCTGACCATCGTGCTGTCCGCCCAGGACCCGGCCCTGACCGGCTCCGGCTGCATGCACGAGGGCGCGGTCTCCACCCGCCTCGGTCTGGCCAGCATCCCCGAGGCGGCGGAAACCGCCGCGCTGGGCGCCATCCTGGCCCTGGTCGAACAGACCGGCGCGCGGGTCCATGTGGCCCGCCTGTCCACTCGGCGCGGCGCGGAGATGATCACCAAGGCGCGCGCCGAGGGCCTGCCGGTCAGCGCGGACGTGGCCGCCCACCAGCTGTTCCTGACCGAGGTGGACGTCGCGGAATACGACCCGAACTGCCATGTGATCCCGCCCCTGCGGGGCCAGCGCGACCGCGACGGGCTGCGCGCGGCGGTCGCGCGCGGCGACATCAGCGCGATCTGCTCCGACCACCAGCCGCACGAGCCCGACAGCAAACTGGGGCCCTTCGCCGGCACCGAGCCCGGCATCTCGGCGCTGGAGACCCTGCTGCCGCTGACGCTGCGCCTGGTCGAGGACGGGCTGATGAGCCTGCACGAGGCGCTGGCCCGGGTGACCACCGGGCCGGCGGAGATCCTCGACTTTGCCCAGGGCCGCCTGACACCAGGGGCACGCGCCGACTTCGTGCTGTGGGACCCGACCGCGATGCAGGAGGTGCGGCGCGAGGACTGGCTGAGCGCCGGCCACAACACCCCCTTCTTCAACTGGACCTTCTCCGGTCAGGTCCGCGAGACCTGGGTCGCCGGACGCCCGGTCTGGACCCTGACTTCCGAGGACACCGCATGACTGCGCGCGAGACCGCCGCCCGCCCCCACCGGGGCACGATCTTCCAGGAAGAGGGGCGCATCCTGGACCACCACGATGCCGGGGCGGACCAATGGATCCTGCGGGTCTTCGCCCCCGAATGTGCCCGCGCGGCCCAGCCGGGGCAGTTCGCCCACCTGCAGTGCGCGCCGCGACTGCTGATGCGCCGGCCGCTGTCGATCCAGCGCGTGGACCGCGAGGCCGGCTGGGTGGAGTTTCTCTACAAGGTCGTGGGAGACGGTACCCGTGCGCTGTCGCAACAGGTCAAGGGCGACACCCTCAGCGTGCTGGGCCCGATCGGCCAGCCCTTCCGCCTGCACCCGGAGCGACCGAAGCGGCTGCTGCTGGGTGGCGGGGTCGGCATCCCGCCAATGATCTTCCTGGCCCATCGCCTGCACCTGCAGGGCGAGGCCGGGCAGACCCACGCGGTGCTGGGCTCCGAGGTCCCGTTCCCGTTTCACGCGCGCCCCTCCGAGATCCTGTGGCCGGGGCTCCCGGACGGCGCGATCGCGACCCTGCCGCTGCTGGAGGACTGGGGCGTGGCCTGTCGCCTGACCTCGAAGGCCGGGCTGCCGGGCGCCTTTGACGGCTTCGTGACCGATCTCGGGCGCGCCTGGCTGGCCGGGCTGTCGCCGGCGGAACGCGACCAGGTGGAGATCTTCGCCTGCGGCCCGCACCCCATGCTCGAGGCCTGCGCGGAACTGGCGGCGGAGTTCGACCTGCCCTGCCAGGTCTCGCTGGAGGAGTTCATGGCCTGCGCGGTGGGCGGCTGCGCCGGCTGCACGGTCCCGGTGCGCACCCCGGAGGGCGTGGCGATGAAGCGCGTCTGCGTGGACGGCCCGGTGTTCGCGGCAGCGGATGTCTTTCCGGAGCCGGAGCGGGCCTGAGGGAAAGACCCTGGCCTGACTTTGGCAGGGGCTTCGCCGGCGAGCCGGCTCCTACTTGTCAGGGAGCTTGAGCTCCTCCTCGGTTTCGTCGGCGGAGGATACACCGCCGCCGAAGTTCAGGCGCCATTCGAGATCGGCGCGCGAGTCGGCCTTGTTCAGGGCCTCGTCCAGCATCACATCTCCGCTCTTGAACAACTTCACGATGGCCTGATCGAAGGTCTGCATGCCCACGGACGCGCCCTTCGCCATCACCTCCTTGATCTCACTGATCTTCTCGTCCCGGATCAGCTCCGCGATGTAGGACGTATTGATCAGGATTTCCAGCGCGGCGACACGCCGCCCATCCTTGGTCTGCAGCAGGCGCTGGGCCACGATCGCGCGCAGGTTCAGCGACAGGTCCGACAGGATCTGCGGGCGGTTGTCCTCGGGGAACAGGTTGATCACCCGGTCCAGCGCCTGGGTGGCGTTGGTCGCGTGCAGGGTCGTCAGCACCAGGTGGCCGGTATCGGCGTAGGTCAGGGCCGCGCGCATGGTCTCGCGTGAACGCACCTCGCCGACCATGATCACGTCCGGCGCCTCGCGCATGCCCTCCTGCAGGGCATGGTCGTAGCTGGGGGTATCAATCCCCACCTCGCGCTGGCCCACGATCGAACGCTTGTGGCTGAACAGGAACTCGATCGGGTCCTCGACCGTGAGGATATGCCCGCTCTTGTTCGTGCTGCGGTAGTCGATCATCGATGCCAGGGTGGTCGATTTCCCGGTGCCCGTTGCCCCCACGATCAGCACCAGCCCGTCGTTGTACGAGACAAGGTCCTTCAGCACGGGGGGCAGGCCCAGCTGCTCGATGGTCGGGATCGCCACACGGATGAAACGGATGACCATCGCGACCTCGCCACGCTGGCGATAGACGTTCACGCGAAAGCGTCCCAGTCCCTCGCGCGACAGGCCAAAGTTGACCGCGGTCTCGCGCTCGAAGATCTCCGCCTGGTGCTCGTTCATCATCTCGCGGGCGATACTCTCGGCCTGGCCCGGGGCCAGCGCCTTGCGCGAGATGGGCTGGAGCTGGCCGTCGACCTTGATGCTGGCCGGCGCGCCGGTCAGGAAGAACAGGTCCGACGCGGCCTTCTGCGCCATCAGTTTCAGGTAGGGCTCGATCTGCAACTGGCTCATAGTCTGTTTCCCTGACCCGACGCGCTAGCGCAGGTTGAAGTCCTCGGCGCGCTCGTCGACCGCCAGACCCTCGCCTTCATCCTTCACCGCGGGCGCGCCGTCATCCTGGGCACGCTGGCTGTCGAGCTTGATGCGCAGGCGCAGATCGTTCACCGAGTCGGCGTTGCGCAGAGCCTCGTCGTAACTGATCTGGCGATTTTCGTAGAGATCGAACAGGGCCTGGTCGAAGGTCTGCATGCCCTGCTCGCGCGAGCGCGACATGAGCTCCTTCATCTCGTGTACTTCGCCCTTCAGGATCAGGTCCGACATCAACGGGGTGTTGATCATGATCTCCACCGCCGGCACCCGACCCTCGCCACTCTCCTTGCGCACCAGGCGCTGCGAGACCACCGCCTTCAGGTTCAGCGACAGGTCCATCAGCAGCTGCTCGCGCCGGTCCTCGGGGAAGAAGTTGATGATCCGGTCCAGTGCCTGGTTGGTGCTGTTGGCATGCAGCGTGGACAGGCACAGGTGACCGGTCTCGGCAAAGGCGATGCCGTAGTCCATGGTCTCGCGGTCGCGGATCTCGCCGATCAGGATCACGTCCGGGGCCTGGCGCAGGGTGTTCTTCAGCGCGATCTCGTAGTTCTCGGTGTCCACCCCGACCTCGCGCTGGGTGATGATGCTCTTGTCGTGCTCGTGCACGAACTCGATCGGATCCTCGATGGTGACGATGTGGTCGGCCGTGGTGCGATTGCGGTAGCCGATCATCGCCGCCAGCGAGGTGGACTTGCCCGACCCGGTACCGCCCACGAAGATCACCAGCCCGCGCCGCTCCTGGGTGATCTTCTCCAGCTGCGGCGGCATCTGGATGTCCTCGAATTTCGGGATCACCGAATTGATGGTGCGCAGCACCATGCCCGGGCTGCCGCGCTGGGTGAAGACATTCACGCGGAAACGCGACACACCCTGCAGGCCGATCGCGAAGTTGCACTCCTGGTGGCGCTCGAACTCGGCCGACTGCTTGTCGTTCATCAGCGAGCGCACCAGCGCCTGGGTGTGCGAGGGCGTCAGCTTCTGCTCGGTCATCGGCACCACGCGGCCGTCGATCTTGGCCGCCGGCGGCATCCCCACAGTAATGAACAGGTCCGACCCGCCCCGGTCCACCAGGGCCCGCAGCAGGTCATGCATGTACTTGATCGCCTTGTCACGATCCATGGCGTTCTCCCCTGATACCCGGTGTGGCGTTCACGCCAAGCGGGCCGTCTCGATCAAATGGAATCCGGGTTGGCCGCCTTGCGGCGAGCATCCTCGCGACTGATCACGCCCTGCGCCAGCATGTCCTTCAGGCACTGGTCGAGCGTCTGCATGCCGGTGCCGGCACTGGTCTGGATGGTGGAGTACATCTGCGCGATCTTGTTCTCGCGGATCAGGTTCCGGATCGCCGGCGTGCCGAGCATGATCTCGTGCGCCGCGATCCGGCCGCCACCGATCTTCTTCATCAGGGTCTGCGCGATGACCGCGCGCAGCGACTCCGACAGCATCGCGCGGACCATGTCCTTCTCCGCCGCCGGGAACACGTCGACGATACGGTCGATGGTCTTGGCCGCGGAGCTTGTATGCAGGGTGCCGAACACCAGGTGCCCGGTCTCGGCCGCGGTCAGCGCCAGGCGGATCGTCTCGAGGTCACGCAGCTCGCCCACCAGAATCGTGTCCGGGTCCTCGCGCAGCGCCGAACGCAGGGCCTCGCTGAAACCGTGGGTATCGCGGTGCACCTCGCGCTGGTTGACCAGCGACTTCTTCGATTCGTGCACGAACTCGATCGGGTCCTCGATGGTGAGGATATGCCCGTAGTCGTTCTCGTTGCGGTGGTTGACCATGCCCGCCAGCGTGGTGGACTTGCCCGAGCCGGTGGGGCCGGTGACCAGCACGATGCCGCGCGGGTAGTTCGAGATCTCCTCGAAGATGCGCGGGGCGCCCAGCTCTTCGAGGGTCAGGACCTTGGAGGGGATGGTCCGGAACACCGCAGCCGCGCCGCGGTCCTGGTTGAAGGCATTGACACGGAAGCGCGCCAGCCCGGAGACCTCGAACGAGAAGTCCGTCTCCAGGAACTCCTCGTAGTCCTTGCGCTGACGGTCGTTCATGATGTCGTAGATCAGGCCCTGGACCTCTTTGTGGTCCATGACCGGCACATTCACCCGGCGCATGTCGCCGTCGATGCGCACCATCGGCGGCATGCCGGCGGAGATGTGCAGGTCCGAGGCCCCGTTCTTGACCGCGAAGGCCAGCAACTGCGTGATATCCATGCATCCCCCTGTTGTCGGGCGCCACGCCAAGGCGCGCCAGCACCCGGGTGGCAGCCGCAACCACCACGCCCTGTCGCTTGATGAAGGGCCGCGTAAAAATCCGCGGTGACCTTGCGTTCTTCCGGACTATATCATAGGGAAATGACCACACCAGACCATGCCCTGAGCACCGTTCGGGCCCGCATCGAGGCCGCCTGCCGCGAGGCCGGACGCGACCCGGATACGGTCCGGCTGCTGGCCGTCAGCAAGACGCGCGACGCGGACGAGATCCGCGCCCTGCACGCCTGCGGCCAGTCTGCGTTCGGCGAGAACTACGTGCCCGAACTGGTGGACAAGTACGACGCCCTGGAGGCACCCCCCGCGCCGCTCGGACTCGAATGGCACTTCATCGGCGCACTGCAGGGCAACAAGACCCGCGCGGTGGCCGAGCGGGCGGCCTGGGTGCATACCGTCGATCGCGAACGCATCGCGCGGCGCCTGTCGGACCAGCGCCCCGCGGGCCTGCCACCGCTGCAGGTCTGTCTGCAGGTCAACATCAGCGAGGAACCGCAGAAGGCCGGCGTGGCGCCCGCCGAGGCCGCCACCCTGGCCGATGCCGTGCGTGACCTGCCGGGCCTGGAACTGCGCGGCCTGATGGCCATCCCCGCCGCCGAGGACGACCCGCGGCGCCAGCGGGAACCCTTTGCGCGCCTGAGCGCCCTGCGCGATACCCTGAACAGCCGGGGGCATACACTCGACACCCTGTCCATGGGCATGTCCGGCGATCTCGAGGCCGCGATCCTCGAAGGCGCCACCCTGGTGCGGGTCGGCACCGCCCTGTTCGGCCCGCGTCCACCCAAATAAGGAGTCTGCATGACGGAACACCGCTTCGAGGTCGGCTTCATCGGGGCCGGCAACATGGGCGAGGCCCTGATCCAGGGGCTGGTCCAGTCCGGCCACGCCGCCGAACGCATCGCGATCGCAGACAAGAGCGCCGAGCGCGTGCGCGACCTGCAGGCCCGCTACCCGGGTCTGGCCAGCGCCGAGGCCACGGAACTGGCCGCCGAAGCCGCCACCCTGGTCCTCGCCGTCAAGCCGCAGACCCTGCCGGATCTGGCCCCGACCCTGCGCGAGGCGGTGTCCCGCGGCGAGCCCCTGGTGATCTCCGTGGCCGCCGGCATCACCACGGCCCAGCTGGCCAGCTGGCTGGGCGACGCCACGCGCATGGTCCGGGCGATGCCGAACACCCCGGCCCTGGTGGGCGCCGGGGTCACCGGGCTGTACGCCGCCCCCACCGCCGACCCCGAGGACCACACCACCGCGACCCGGCTACTGGAAGCGGTCGGACGCGCGATCTGGGTCGAGGACGAGGAGCAGATGCACGCGGTGACCGCCACCTCCGGCAGCGGGCCTGCCTACGTGTTCCTGATGATCGAGGCCATGCAGGAGGCGGCGCAGTCGCTGGGCCTGCCGGCCGATACCGCACTGGAGCTGACCCTGGGCACCCTCGCCGGCGCCACCCGCCTGGCCACCGAGAGCGACGAGAGCCCCGCCGAACTGCGCCACCGCGTGACCTCCCCCGGGGGCACCACTGAACGCGCCCTGCAGGTACTGGAGGACGGCGACCTGCGCGACCTGATGCGCCGCGCAATGACCGCGGCCGCCGACCGCTCGCGCGAACTCGGCCGCTGAAACCCCAGGGAGACGCTGATTTAATCGCACGTCCGCGCTCGAGTCGCTTTTGCGTGCGAACAAGGCGCGGTGACTGCCGTGCAGTCATTCTGCACAAGGGAACCGCAACGCCGTGCGCGCGCCCGTTTTTGATCAACAACGGGCGGCCGAGCCCCTGCTTTCAATAGCTTGTGGGGTTGGTGCCCCCTGATTCTGAATGAATATGGCCCGATCCTGCGTTGCGCCGCTTGCGGGTAGAACCACTACCCGCTGCACGACACGCCTTGTCTCGGAAAACAGGGGGCACCAACGCGGACGTGCGATTAAATCAGCGTCTCCCTAGTTCACCACGAAGCGCACGAAGGCACGAAGAAGGGCCAGGTCAAGAGCGATTCACAGGAAGTTCGGAAGGAGGAAAATGGGTTGGGGGGCTGGGGCCGGCGCCAGCCGCGACCGCAAAGGCAAAAGCGCGGGGCCGCGCCCCGCAGCCGCCCCACAAGACCTCTTCCTGACTTCCCTTCTTCCTGTAAAACCGCCCTTGACCTTCTTCGTGCCTTCGTGAGCTTCGTGGTAAAACCGCCCTTGACCTTCTTCGTGCCTTCGTGAGCTTCGTGGTAAAACCGCCCTTGCCTTTCAAAGTCTCGACGTGGGCCGTCAGCGCAGTTCGGCGAGGAGCTGGCGGATCATGCGCTCGGCCTGGGCGCCGTAGCCGCCGCCGAACAGGTGGTCGTGATTGAGGATGTGGTAGAGGTTGTAGAGCGTACGGCGCACGCCATAGCCCGGGTCGATGGGCAGGATCTCCTCGTACGCGGCCACGAAGTCCTGCCCGGGGTGGCCGAACAGCTCCATCATCGCCAGATCGGCCTCGCGGTCGCCGTAGTACACCGCCGGATCAAAGATCGTCGCGCGCCCGTCCGCCAGGAATCCCCAGTTGCCGCTCCACAGGTCGCCGTGCAGCAGCGATGGCTCGGGGCGGTAGTCGACAAAGAAGCCGTCCAGGGAGGCCTCCAGCTCCTCCAGCACCCCCAGCAACGAGCGCGAGGCCCCGCGCTCGCGCGCCAGCCGGCGCTGGAAGCCCAGGCGCTCGTCGCGGTAGAACGAGACCCAGTCGTCGTGCTCGGCATTCGACTGCGGCGTGCTGCCGATGAAGTTGTCGTGATCCAGCCCGAAGCGCGTCCGGGTCTTCCGGTGCATGTCGGCGATCCCGTGCCCCAGGGCCACACCGTCGCGCCGCCCGCCCAGCGCAAGGTCCTCCATCACCAGAAAGTGGGTACTGCCGGCGGAGCCAGTCCCCACCACCTCGGGGATCTTCAGCCGTTCGCAGCGCGCGAGTTCTTCCAGGCCGCGCGCCTCGGCGGCGAACATCGCGGCGCCATCGCCCCCGCTCAGCTTGACGAAGAAGCGACGCCCGTCGGTCCCGGTCAGGCGCTGCGCCTGGTTGATGGAGCCCCCGGAACAGGCCTGGCTTCCTGTCGGCTCGAACGGCGTTCCGGTATGGTCGGCAATGCACTGGGCCACCGCCGCCGTCACGGCATCGGGGCCCGCTGAATCGAATCGGTTCATCCTCGGCATCCGGGTTGCTCTGCTGTGTGCAGGGTACCGGCTGACGCAGGATTCGTCAGGAGACCCCCATGGCCTTTCGCAAGCTCGAACCCCTGTGCGACAAGATCGGCGCCGAGCGCATCCGCGCGGTGATCGACGACTTCTACCGCCGCCTCTCGGCCGACCCCGAGATCGGTCATCACTTCGAGCGCATTCAGGACTTCCCGGATCACGTGAACCGGATCGCCGATTTCTGGTACATGAACCTGGGCGGGCGCCTGGAACAGCCGCCGACCATCGACATGGTCGGCAAGCACGCGCCGCTGAACCTGACCGAGGCCGACCTGGCCATCTGGATGCGCCACTTCAAGGCCACCACCGAAGAACACCTGGAGGCCCCGCTGGCGGCCGAATGGCAACAACTGGCCGACGGCATCGCCAGCCGCATGCGCGAGGACATCATCCGCGGCTAGTTCCAGCACCCTGTTCTTCACCACGAAGCGCACGAAGACACGAAGAAGGTCAAGGGCGGTTTTACAGGAAGAATGGAAGTCAGGAAGAGGTCTTGTGGGGCGGCTTCGGGGCACGGCCCCGCGCTGTTGCCTTTGCGGTCGCGGCTGACGCCGGCACCCAGCGGCGGCCCCAGGCCCTCAACCCATTTCCCTACTTCCGATCTTCCAACCTTCCTGTGAATCGCTTTTGACCTGACCCTTCTTCGTGCCTTCGTGAGCTTCGTGGTGAGCAGACGCCCTAGCAGGCGTTGTCGGTGTAGCCCGGGGCGTCGCAGAAGGCCCGACTGAGGGTGATGCCCGCATCGCCCGGCAGGGCGGCCAGGTGGCGTTCGCGGCTGGCGGCCAGGCGGTCCTGCGGCGTGACCGGATACAGCAGCGTGGACAGCGACGGCGGCTCCTGCCCCAGGCGCACCGCGTACAGGATTCGGTAGGCAAACACCCGGCGAATGTAATCGCGAGTCTCGGAGAACGGGATCAGTTCGGCCCAGATATCCGGGTCCATCGCCCGATCCTCCGGCAGCCAGGAACGCACACGGTGGGCCCCGGCGTTGTAGGCCGCGGTGGACAGCAGGCTGTGACCGCCAAAGCGGTCGAGGTTGCGCCGCAGGTAGTAGGTCCCGAGCCGGGCGTTGGTCGCCGGGTCGAGGATGTCCCAGTCGGAGTTCACCCGTACCCCGGCCGCCGAGGCGATCGAGCGGCCGGTCGCCGGCATCACCTGCATGATCCCCAGCGCGCCGGCCCCGGAACGCACGTCATGCAGGAACGCGCTCTCCTGGCGCGCGATGGCCATGGCCCAGGCCGGGTCGATGGCCTGTTCGCGGGCCCCGGTCACGATGAGGTCGTCAAAGGCCAGCGGGAAACGCAGCTCGATATCGTCCCAGTTACGCGCCCGCGCAGCGGTGAAGATGGCTCGGTCATGCCAGCCCCAGTCGGCGAAGGTGCGCGCCGCCGACTCCAGTTCCGGCGTATCCCAGCCCGCGATGGCATGGGTCCACTCGCGGCGGGCCTCGGCGTAGCGATCCAGGCGAACCAACTCGCGCATGCGCTGCATGCCGGCATGCTCACGCATGGCCGCCCGCCGCCCGTCGTCCAGCACCAGGGGCTCATGCCCGATACGGTAGGGCTGGCCCAGCCGGTCAGCGGCCAGGAAGCCGTGGAAGTTCCGCTCGCGGGCGGCGCGCTCGTAGAAGCGCCGGGCAGCCTCCAGCGACTCGGTCTGCTCCAGCGCCCGGGCGTGCCAGTACTGCCACGCCGCCTCGTCACGCACGTCGCGATCCATGGCCCGGATCGCATCCATCACCGTCGCCCAGTCGCGCTCGTACAGGGCCGCCCGCACCTGCCACTGGCGCAACTGGGTATCGAACACCTCGGGTTCCAGGCGGGCCATGAAGTCCAGGGCCTCGGGGCGATAGCGCAGGGCCAGACGCAGGGCAAGTGCGTGCTGCACGCGCCCGGCGGCCTCGGTCGACAGCCCGAGCGCGTCCCCGGACGCCTCCCACCCCTCCAGCGCGGCGTCCAGGTCCTGCCGGACCCAGCGGATAAAGGCCCGCTCCAGCAGCGCCTCGGCCGAGCGGTGATCGTCGGCCTGGAAGTCGACCTCCACCACCCGCGCGGGGCGGCTGGCCAGGTCCAGCCAGCGTTCCGCCCAGCGGCGATCGGCATCCGCCAGATAGCGCCGCAGATAACGGGCGAGACCGGTCTGGCCGGCCTTCACGGCAAGCTCGAAACGCTCCCAGGCAAGCTCGCCGGTCAGACCGTCGGCGTCGCGCCAGGCGGCCAGCACGGGATCGCAGGCGGACGGGCGGGATTGCCCGTGCAGCCAGATGGACTCCATGTCTTCCAGTGCGGCATCGCGGTCGCCGGCCTTCAAGAGCGCCTGGCGCCGATAGCAGTCCTGCTCGACCGACAGCGACGGCTTCGCCCCGGTGGCCGCGACAAACTCAAGGTAGTCCTCCCACTGCTCCTCGCGCGCGAGGTGCGTCAGGTAACTACTGCGCAGCCGCGCGGCCAGCGGGGTGTCGTCATGTTCGCGCACGAAGTCGCGCACGGCGTCCGGTTCGGCGCGACCGAGATTGCGCGCGAGTTCGCGGTAATCCAGATAGGGGGTCAGCGGATAGCCGGTCAGGGTGCTGCGCGCGGCGCGGTAGGCGGTCATGTCGCCCCGGTTCAGCGCCCGCTCCGCCAGCAGGAACAGACTGCGCTCGAAGACGTAGCGGTCGTCCTCCGCAGCCGCCGCCGGCAGCGACGCGGCCAGAGCCAGCAACAGGCCGGCGAGCCCGACGATTACGTTCCTGGAAAGGCGCATGCCCTGCCCTCGCTTCAATGGTTGTTCATCATCGGCCAGCCCCGGGGCGCTTGCAACGGCTTCCGGGCGGTTTCGCGGGGGCATGTCGGCAGATCCGGCAAGAAGCGGCTCTGGATCAGGAATCCAGCACGCGAACCTCGCCGCGCGCCAGGCCGTCGAGGGTCCACGATCCGACCCGGTAGCGCACCAGACGCAGGGTCGGGTGACCCACTGCTGCGGTCATCCGGCGCACCTGGCGATTGCGCCCCTCGCGCAGGGTGATGGCCAGCCAGCGGGTCGGGATATGGCGGCGGAAACGCACCGGCGGATCACGCTCCGGAAGATCCGGTGGATCCATACGCTCCACCTTCGCCGGGCGCGTGAGGCCATCCTTCAGCTCGACGCCCTCGCGCAGGGCAGCGAGCGCGGCATCGTCGGGCTCGCCCTCGACCTGGACCCAGTAGGTCTTGCTGGTCTTGTGGCGTGGCTGAGTCAGGCGGGCATTCAGGCGGCCGTCGTCGGTCAGGACCATCAGGCCCTCGCTGTCGCGATCCAGGCGTCCGGCCGGGTAGACGCCGGGGATTTCGATGTAGTCGGCCAGCGTCGGCCGCCCCTCGGGGTCGGTGAACTGCGGCAGCACACCCCAGGGCTTGTGGAACAGGACAATCCGGGCCATGAACGGCGCGTCAGTCGCAGCGCAGGGTGACGCGCTCGGCGAAGTAGCGACCGAGGTCGTAATCGACGCTGGCGCCATAGTCCAGCGCCATCGCGCGCGCCACCATGGCCGGATCCGGGCGCGGACGCTCGAGCTGCGTCTGGCAGGTCGCATCCACCAGGCCGGAGGCATCGACAATGCGCGTGCCGTGCGGCTCCTGGTGCAGAATCTCGATGAAATACGTCGGGTCGTAGACCTTGTACTCCAGCGGCGCGACGGCGGGATCCACGGGGGTCTCCAGCTCCAGCCGGAAGCGGAAGTGCAGCAGCCCGTCCTCCATAGCCATGCGCGGTTCCGCGGCGGCGGCGATGCCGATCGCGTCGTCCGCCACCTGCAGATGGCTGTACCAGCGGTACTCGTCGAGGTTGTCCAGGATCTCGCGGGCCAGCCCCTGCAGGCGCGCCTCCGGGGTATCCCCCGGCTGATGCTCCTGGGCATCGTCGTGGAGGTATTGCCCGTAGGTCGGATCGAAGCGCCAGTGGTGGAGCATGTGGGTGATCTGCCCCGTGGCGTCGCGCTCGAAGCTGACGCGCAGGTCGATCCACGCATGCGGGTGGGCCTGCGCAGCGGCCGGCAGCAACAACGCCATCAGGATCAGGATCGCGGGGAATGTGCGGCTTGCGGTCATGCAGTCTGTCTCGTATCGGCGCCGGCCCAGGCATTGGCGGCGGCCAGCAGCGGTGCATGATAGGTTGGGGTCACCCCCAGATCCCGGAGCCAGACCGCTGCATCCGGGTCGGGGCCCCGGGGCAGCATCTGGTTGACTGCCGGCAGCCCCGGGATCCGGTCGGCGAGACCCGTCAGCCGGCGCGCACGGCGCAGGCGATCGGCCGCCCCGGCGATGGCCGCGGCGACCGCCGGGGCACGGCGGATATTGCAGCGGGCAACCGCCGCCGGGTCCGCCAGGACGGTGTCGAGGTCGCGCAGCCGGCGCAGGATGCGCGCGGCGCTTTTCGGGCCGACCCCATCGATCCCCGGAATGTTGTCGCTGGCGTCCCCGGCCAGCGCCAGCATGTCCGCGACCTGTTCCGGCCGAATGCGGAAGCGCTTCTCGATCGCGCGGCGATCCAGGTCGGTGCCGCGTTCCGGGTCATGCAGCCGGTCCGCATCACCCAGAATGACCTGGGTCAGATCCTTGTCCGCACTCTTCACGTCGATGCGATACCCGGCCGCGCGGCCGGAGCGGGCCAGACTGGCGATCAGGTCATCGGCCTCGTATTCCGGGTCGGCCAGGGTCGTGAAACCGAGCCTTCCCAGAAGCTCGCGGATCCGTTCGAACTGCTCGCGCAGCTCCGGCGGTGCCGGCGGGCGATGGGCCTTGTAGGCCGGATCGATGCGGTGACGAAAGCCCCGGCGCAGCCCGGTGTCGAGGCAGAACGCCACGGGCCCCGGAGCGCAGGCCGGCAACCACTGACAGAGCGAATGGACCAGGCCGTGCAGCGCGCCGCCCGGGCGGCCCTGCGGGTCGGGATCCAGGCCGCGCGCGAACCAGGCACGGAAGACGAAGATGCTGCTGTCGATCAGCGTCAGGGTCGGCCGTGGCACATCCGGGACCGGCGCGGATTCAGGCGAGGCGTTCAAGGTCCTTCCGCACCCCGGCGATCGACTGGTCGAAGGCGGCGCGCTCCGCGGCATTCAGGTCCAGCTCGATCGCCCGCTCCATGCCGCCCTGACCCAGAATGCAGGGCACGCCCATGGCAACATCGCGCTCGCCGTACTCGCCGTCCAGCAGCGCAACGGTGGGCAGCACCCGGCGCCGGTCCAGGGCGATCGCCTCGACCATCTCGGCGATGGCCGCGGCCGGGGCGCCGTAGGCGCTGGAGGTCTGTTTCAGGGCGAGGATCTCGGCCCCGCCGTGGCGGGTGCGCTCGACGATGTTGTCCAGCGCGGCCTGATCCATGAAGTGATGCAGCGGCACCCCGTTGACCGAGGAATAGCGCAGCATCGGGACCATCGCATCGCCATGGCCGCCCAGTACCAGCGCCTGGATGTCGTGGGTGGACAACCCGGTCTCCAGCGCAATGAAGGCGGCCATGCGCGAGGTATCCAGCACCCCGGCCTGGCCGAATATCCGGTCGCGGCTCCAGCCGGTCTTCTGCCAGGCGCGGTAGGTCAGCACGTCCACCGGGTTGGAGACCACCAGGATGCGGCTCTGCGGGGCATGGACCAGGATGTCCTGCAGGATCAGGTCGAGGATCTCGACGTTCTTGTCCAGCACGTCGGAGCGCGACATGCCGGGCTTGCGCGGCAACCCGGCCGTGATGATCACCAGTTCGGCACCGGCGATCACCGAGGGCTCGTGGCTGCCGCTCAGCCGGGTGTCGAAGCGCAGCAGCGGGGCGGTCTCCTGGATATCCAGGGCAGCACCAGCCGCCGCGCCCTCGCGCACATCCAGCAACGCGATCTCGCGGGCGACATCACGCCGCGCAAGGAACTGGGCGGTGGATTCACCGACGCGCCCGGCGCCGACGATGGCGATCTTCTGCATGCGCTGCTCCTCCTCTGCGGTTGGGGCGGGCTACAGGCGGGCGACCCCGCTGTCGCGGGCAGCCTGACTGATCGCCTGTGGCACGGTATCGATCAGGCGCGGATCGAACGGGGTCGGCAGGATGTAGTGCGGGCCGAACTCGAGCGCATCCCGCCCGTAGGCATCCAGCACGGACTGCGGTACCGGCTCGCGGGCCAGCCCGGCGAGCGCGTGGACCGCCGCGACCAGCATCTCGTCGTTGATGGTCCGCGCGCGCACATCCAGCGCGCCGCGGAAGATGAACGGGAAGCCGAGCACGTTGTTCACCTGATTCGGGTAGTCCGAGCGCCCGGTGGCCATGATCAGATCGTCACGGGTCTCGTGCGCAAGCTCCGGGCGGATCTCCGGGTCCGGGTTGGACAGCGCGAAGACCACCGGCTTCGGCGCCATGGACCGCAGCATCTCCGGGGTCAGCAGGTCCGGACCGGACAGGCCGATGAAGACATCGGCGTCACGGCAGGCATCCGCCAGGCTGCGCGCCTCGGTGTCCACCGCGAAGATCTGCTTGTACTCGTTCAGGTCGTCGCGCTGGCTGTGGATCACGCCCTTGCGATCCACCATGTACAGGTTCTTCTTGGCCGCGCCCAGGCGGACCAGCAACTGCATGGAGGCGATCCCGGCGGCGCCCGCGCCGACGCAGACGATCTTCGCCTCACTGAGCTTCTTGCCCTGGATCTCCAGCGCGTTGACCAGGCCGGCCGCGGTGATGATCGCAGTGCCGTGCTGATCATCGTGGAAGACCGGGATGTCCAGGCGCTCGGACAGACGACGCTCGATCTCGAAGCAGTGCGGCGCCGCGATATCCTCGAGGTTGATGCCGCCGAACCCGCCGGCGATGCGCGCGACGGTGTTGATGAAGTCCTCCGGCTGCGGGGCGTCCACCTCGATATCGAACACGTCGATATTGGCGAAGGTCTTGAACAGCACGCCCTTGCCCTCCATCACCGGCTTGGAGGCCAGGGCACCGACGTTACCCAGCCCCAGCACGGCGGTCCCGTCGGTGATCACCGCGACCAGATTGCCCTTGCCGGTATAGCGATAGGCCAGCTCCGGATCCTCGGCGATCGCGCGCACCGGCGCGGCGACACCCGGCGAGTAGGCCAGGGAGAGGTCGTCCTGGGTCGCCGTGGGCTTGGTGACCTGGATGGCCAGTTTTCCGGCCGGCTGCTGTTCGTGGTACTCCAGCGCGCGCTGATTGAAATCCTTGGACATGGTGTAGCGGGGCCTTTTTTCGATCGGGAACAAATAAACGGCGTGCCGCCCGGCGCGAGTCCGGGCGACGGGAGAGATCCTTCAGTTGACCGGGTGCGTGGGGACGCGGCTGTTGCGCGCCTCTTCGTACAGTGGCCGGAAGCGATCGGCCATCCGGGTGAGGTCACGCTGGCGCGATTCCGGCGCCGGGTGGGTACTGAGGAAGACCGGGTGGCGCCCGTTGGACTGGGCCGCCATCTTGCGCCACAGGCTCGCCGCGGCGTCGGGGTTATAACCCGCGCGGGCCGCCAGCTCCATACCGATCTCGTCGGCCTCGGCCTCCATCGCGCGACTGTGCGGCAGCTGGACCGCCAGTGCCGCGCCCAGCGCCGCCCCGGTCAGGGCAATCTGCGAACGATCCCCCGTCATGGCGTAGCCGGCAACCGCCATGTTGCTGGCCAGCGCCACCGACATCTTCTCCGCGGTGTGGGCCGACAGCGCATGGGCGATCTCGTGCCCGATGATCTGGGCCAGTTCGTCGTCGGTCAGCTCCAGCTGCTCGATGATGCCCGAGTAGATCGCCATCTTGCCGCCCGCCATGGCGAACGCGTTGATGGTGTCCGGGGCCTCGATGACCACGATCTCCCAGTCCCAGTCCGCGGTCTCGGAGCGGTACTTCACGGCCTGGGCGACGACCTTTTCGGTAATGCCATGCACTCGCGCGGTCATCTCGGGGTCGGCATTGATCCGGCCTTCCTCCCGTGCCGGTGCCAGCATCTCCACGTAGGCGGTACGCGAGGCACTGATGGCCTGGCTCTCGGAGACCAGCATCAGCTGCGAGCGACCGGTCACCGGGTTGGTGGTGCACCCGGGGATCGCCACCGCAAGGCCACCGGCAACCAGCACCGCCAGGAGCAGAGAGCCCAGGCGACCGCGGACCGGCCGCCACGACTTGGGAAACGCACGCATTATTCCAGCACCTCGCTAGTCCTCTACCTCGAGATCGAGCGGATGCCGAATGCGCATCCGGAGTCGGTCTCTCCAAGGATACACCTGACCGCGCGCGACCACCGCCTCACCGATCAAGGATTCGGGATCCAGCTCGGGCCAATGATCGCGGTCATCCCCGCGGATCAGCAAATCCAGGGGGCCCTCCAGCACCAGCACCCAGTGGCGCCCGGTCGCGCGCACCGCGGTCACCTCGGCCATCACCCGCAGCCGGCCCTGACGCAGCGCGCCATCCAGCGGGTCCAGTACCCGGGCGGGCATGGCCGCCGGGCGCTCCAGCCACAGCCCCCGTTCTGCGGCTCGCGCCTCGGCCTCGGCCGCGTACAGGCAGGCATCCAGCGGCACCGGTCGCGGCCCCGGCCGCGGCATCGCCGCGCCCGCCGCGATCAGATCCGCCGCCAGCAAGGCGCCATCTTCACTCCAGGCATGCATGCGCGGGGTACCTCCCGGGTCCCGCGCGGGGTCCGCGGGGCGCAGCTTCAGGCGCTGCCCCGCCGCAGCCAGGCGGGTTTCAAGGGCTTCACGTATTCCCTCATGCAGGCGCAGATCGCGCAGCGGAGTCAAGGCCTCCGGCAACGGGGCGGCCGGGGCCAGACCGATCAGGCGGATCGTCCGCCCATCGGCCAGGTGCAACCGGTCGAACCCCACGACACGCTCGACCTCGACCTCCTGCAACCCGCGCCGGTCCTGATCCGCCAGCCGGCACTCCGCCGCAGCCATTCCGGCCAGCAGCAGGAGCACGGCCCCCACAACGCAGACGAGGGCGCCCCGCAGGACGCCCTCGTCGGTTCGGACACGGCCCGCCATCGCGGTCACGCACCCGGTCGCGTTGCGCGCCTGACGGCGCGCCGCGGCTTCAGAATGCGAAGCGGCGGTTGAACTTGTCGACCTGGCCGGCGGTATCAACGATCTTCTGCTTGCCGGTGTAGAACGGGTGGCACTGCGAGCACACGTCCACATGCATCTCGTCGCCGGAGGCGAGAGTGGAGCGGGTCTCGAACTGCGTACCGCAGCTGCAGATAACCTTGACGTTGTGGTAGTTCGGATGGATGTCGGCTTTCATGGTCGGCTCACGCAGGTTCTGGCGAAAAGTCCAATAGGATAGCCGGCTCCGGGCCTTCAGCGCAAGACCGGTTTACGGTGCCATTTGGGCAGGGCATTTGAAATCCAGGCGGCAACCCCCTGAATGGCCACGTGGTTTTGCCCACCGGACAACCTGTGGATAACTTTGTGGACGAATTGTCGCACCCGGAACGAGACGCTCGCGGGACGTCAAGGGGCGCCGCCACCGATGAGACAAAAAACCCCCGCAACACCTTGATCTCAATTGTTTTACTCTCCGAAAACCACCACGACCCGGCGTCCCTGACGGAGACAGGCGTACCCGCTCGGACTGCGGAGACGGCTGTGCATAAAGCCGCGGTCCGCCCTCATCGCCCTGGCGAGTCCGGGACAATCGCCGTGTAGATGGCAGAGTAATCCGCGTCCGCCAGGCCCTGGGCCTGCGCCCGATCCAGCAGATCCGCCAGCAACGGCAACCATGGACCCACCAGATGGGCATCCTCGACCGCCTGCTCGGTCAGGCGCACATCCTTCAGCAAGTGCTTGACCGGAAAATTGGCCGTGCCGAAGTCGCCGGAGACCATCTTGCCCAGCTTCTTGTCGAAGGTCGGGGCGTACAGGGCGCTGTCACGCAGGATGTCCATGAAGGTATCCACCTCCACGCCCTCGCGGCGCACCAGCCCCAGACTCAGGGAAAACGCGGCGGTCAGGCTGGCGATCAGCTGGTTGAAGGCGAGCTTCAGGGCCGCGCCCTGGCCCACTGGGCCGACATGTCGCGGGGTCTCGCCCAGAGCCGCCAGCACCGGCTGCGCCCGAGCAAAGTCCGTGTCGCTGTCGGCTCCCGCCATGATCAGCAGCCGGCCGTCGCGCGCCTCCGGTATGGAGCCCAGTACCGGCGCCTCGAGATAGCATGCCCCGGCGGCCCGCACCCGCTGTGCCAGGGCGCGACTTTCGGCCGGCAGAATGGTCGCCATCTGGATCACGCAGCGCCCATCCAGCGCCCCGTCCGGCAGGTCGTCGAGCACCGCGCCAATGGCGCCGGCATCGCTGAGCATCAGCACCAGCACATCGGCCTCCGCGACGGCCGCGGCGGGGGCGTTGTGGACGGTGACCCCCTCGGCCGCCAGATCGCTCGCGCGAGCGACCGTGCGGTTGTAGGCCACCACGGGAAATCCGGCCTGCAAAAGACGCAGGCCCATGGGTTGCCCCATGAGCCCGCATCCCAGCAGCGCCACTCGGGACGCAGTCATGCTGACCCCCTACTTGATCTTGTCGTCCAGATCATCCGTGTACCCGAGCAGGGTATGCGGCGGCGGGGCCTCCTTCTGGTACTTGCTCGGCGTGACCGCCTCGGTCTGGTGCAAGCTTCGCCACAGGCCGATCACCATGATCAGCATGATGACCGAGAACGGCAGACCGACACTGATCGCGGCCGCCTGCAGCGCGGCCAGTCCGCCCGCCAGCAGCAGGATGGAGGCGACCACCCCTTCGAGGATGGCCCAGTACACGCGCTGGGTGACGGTCGGGTTACGCACGTCGCCGGAGGCCAGGGTGTCGATGACCAGCGAACCGGAGTCCGAGGAGGTCACGAAGAACGTCACGATCAGCAGCGTCGCCGCCGCCATCACCGCCACGGCCAGCCAGTCGAAGAGCGGCAGGGCCTGGAGGGTGACAAACAGCGCGGTGGACACGTTTTCCGAAACGGCGCCGGCCAGGTCCGCAACGCCGTCGAGCTCGTAGCTCATCGCGGTACCCCCGAACACGGCCAGCCAGACGAAGGCCGCGGCGGTCGGGGCCAGCAGCACCCCGGCGACGAACTCGCGAATGGTGCGCCCGCGCGAGACCCGCGCGATGAACATACCGACGTACGGGGCCCAGGAGATCCACCAGCCCCAGTAGAAGATGGTCCAGGAGGTGGCCCAGCCGGAGTCCTCGATGGTGTCGGCCCACAGGCTCATTTCAGGCAGGGACTGCACATAGACGCCGGTGCTTTCCACCAGCAGACGCAGGATGAACAGGGTCGGCCCCATCACCAGCAGCAGGGCGATCAGGATCGCCGCCAGGCCAATATTGAAGTTGGACAGGCGCTTGATGCCCTTGTCCACACCCAGCGCCACCGAGACGACGGCAATCAGGGTGATGATCGCGACCAGGACGATCTGCATGAAGGTGGATTCCTCGATCCCGAACACGAAGTTCAGGCCCGAGTTGATCTGCATGACGCCAAGGCCCAGCGAGGTGGCCACCCCGAACATGGTGCCGAACAGCGCTACCACGTCGACGAGATGTCCCCACGGACCATAGATCCGATCACCGATGAACGGGTACAGCGACGAGCGGATCAGCAGCGGGAGGTTGTGGCGGTAGGCGTAGTACGCCAGCGACAGGCCAACGACGATGTAGATCGCCCAGGCGTGCAGGCCCCAGTGGAAGAAGGTGTAGCGCATGGCCTCGGTGGCCGCCTCGGCACTCTCGCCCTCCGCATGTGGCGGGCTGAGGTAGTGGAACATCGGCTCGGCGATGCTCCAGAACAGCAGCCCGATCCCCATGCCCGCGGAGAACAGCATCGCGAACCACGCGGCGTAGCTGAAACGCGGGGTCTCGAACTGGTCGCCCAGGCGCACGCCGCCGTAGCGGCTGAACATCAGATACAGGGAAAAGACCAGGAATACCGTCACGACCAGCATGTAATACCAGCCGAGATACTCCCCGATGCCACTTTGGAGCTGCTCGAAGATCGCCTCGGCGCGATCCGGGAAGATGGCCCCGAAAGCCACGAAGGCTGCGATTATCAGGCTGGCGGTATAGAAGACCGGGCTGCAGATCACGCCAAAGCCGCCGAGGCGGGTTTGCGTCAGACCCGGGGTGGACTGCTCATCCATTCGGTTTCCCCTTTTGTTCCTGTGGCAAGCGCAAGACCGAGCGGTCCGGTTCCGGAGTTTTCCGGAAGCCGCGCGGGGAGGCGCCCGATGGGCGTTGTCGCGGTAGGTGGGACAGCATCACCGTAGCGAAAGACTCGCCGCACTGCAAAACCGCGACAGGCGTCACGGCCCGCGCTGCCTCACGCCTCGGCGCGGGTCGAATTCCGGGCCAGCAGCAGGGCCCGAGCCTGCCCGCCCTGGCGCTCGCGCTCGATCTGCCAGCCCCCCGCGGCGAGAAAGGCGAGATCCGCCTCGGACTCGAGCTCCACATAAACCCGGCTGTCGGCGTGCAGCCAGCCCTGCGCGAGCAGGGCCTCCAGCACCGGCGGGACATGCCCCTGCCCGAACGGCGGGTCCACCAGCACGAGATCGTAGGCAAGGCCCTCGGGGGGCGGGCCGGCCAGCAGGCGCCGGGCGTCATCCCGACGCACGCTGACCTGCCCGGCGCCCAGGGTCTCGCAGTTGGCCTGGAGCTGGGCCGCGGCGCGCGCATCGCGCTCGACCAGCAGCACCGCATCGGCCCCGCGCGAGGCCGCCTCCAGCCCCAGCGCCCCGGTTCCGGCGAACAGGTCCAGCACCCGTGCGCCCGGCAACCGGGGCTGCAGCCAGTTGAACACCGTCTCGCGCAGGGCATCGGCAGTCGGCCGCAGGCCGCCCACCGCAGGGACCGGCAGCCAGCGTCGCCGCCAGGCGCCGCCGATGATGCGGATGCGCGCCGGGCGCCCGGCGGGGGCCCGCCTACTCCTGCCCACCCACGATCACCGTGACCATCGCATCCGGGTTGATGCGCTCGCGCAGCCGGGCATTCAGTTCATCCAGCTCCACCGCCTCCATGCGCTCGATGTAGCGCTCCAGGTAGTCCAGCGGCAGGTCGTAGAAGGCCATCATCCCCAGCAATCCGACGATATCGCTGTTCGAGGCCAGCGACAGCGGGAAGCTGTTGACCACATTCTCGCGCGAGGCCTCGAGTTCTTCGGCATCGACCCCGTCGGCGTGCCAGCGCACGAGCGCCTCGCGCAGGGCGGTCACCGCCTCGTCCGCCTGGTCCACGCCGGTCTGCATCCCGATCCGGAAGGGGCCCTCGGCCGCCATCGGCTGCAGGCGACTGCTCACGGAATAGGCCAGACCTCGCTGGCTGCGGATCTCCCGAAACAGCCGCGAGGTAAAGCCGCCGCCCCCGAAGGCGTGATTGGCAAGCGTCAGGGCGTAATGATCCTCGTCGCCACGTCGCAGCGCCGGGGCGCCCATCAGGATATGGGCCTGCTCGGAGGGAAACTCGATACGCTCCTCCACCGGCTCGTCGCGCGGCTCCACGGCCGGCAGCGGCTCCGCCGCCGCGCCCTGCGGCAGCGCCGCGGAGATCCGGTCGGCCACCGCCTCAGCCTCCTCGCGCGTCAGGCCACCAGTGATCGCCAGGGCCCCGTTGCCGGTGGTGTAGAAGCGCTCATAGAACGCACGGGCATCCGCCGGCGCCAGGGCCTCCAGGGTCTCGCGCTTGCCGCCCGGCCAGTTGGCGTAGGGGTGGTCGCCATACATCAGTTCGTAGAAGCGCCGGCTGGCGACGCTGCCCGGGTCCTGGCGCTCGCGCTGCAGCCCCTGCAGGGCCTGGCGCCGGGCCCGCTCGAAGTCGGCCTCGGGGAAGGCCGGCGCGGCCAGCACGGCGGTCAGGGTCTCCACCGCGGTATTCATCCAGTCCGGCTCGGTCAGGCTGCGCAGGCTGACGATGGCCATGTCGCGCAGCGAATCGGTGCTGAATTGCGCGCCCACCGACTCGAAGCGCTCGGCCAGTTCGTCCGAATCCATCTCCTCCGTGCCGTGGCGCAGGGCGCTGCTGGTCAGCGAGGCCAGGCCGTGGTGGTCACCGTCGCGCGAGGCGCCGCCGTCGAACGTAAGACGCAGGTCGACCATCGGCAGGTCCGGCGCGGCCACATAGAGCACGCGCAGGCCCTCGTCGGTCTCCCACTGCTCGATCTCCACCGCCTGGGCCGGTAGCGCCAGCGCCAGCAGCCACACGAAGGCCGTCAGCCATCCCGCACGCATCATCTTGCCTCCCGTCATCACATGCCCCCCGCGGTTTCGCCATAGGGTTGCGCCGCACCCGGATCAGGCGGGTCTTCGCCATCCAGGGGCTGCGGGTCGAGGATTCCGACCGTGCGGCGCTGCGGCACCAGGTATTCGCGGGCCACGCGCTGCACGTCCTCGGCGGTGACCGCCCGCACGCGCTCGACGAAGCGATCGCCTTCCTGCCAGCCGACCCCGATGGTCTGCAGCATGCCCAGCTGGAAGGCCTGCGAGCGCACCGAATCGCGCTGGTACACCTCGGAGGCGATCACCCGCGCCTGCACCCGCTCGAGCTCGCTGTCGCTGACCGGCTCGTCCTTCAGGCGCTCCACCTGTTCCAGCAGGGCGGCCTCCAGCGTGTCGACGTCGGTATCCGCCGTGGGCACGGCCGCGATCAGGAACAGGTCATCCAGCCGGCTGAAGGGGCTGTAGCGGGCCGACGTCGCGCCGGCCAGCTCCTCGCCGCGCACGATCTCGCGGGCAAAGCGCGAGGCCTCGCCGGAATCGAGGATCCCGGCCGCCACCATCAGGGCATAGGCATCCACCGGATCCTCGACGGTGTTCAGCACCGGAGTCTTCCAGCCCATCATCAGGTAGGGGAGTTCGGCCGGGGCCTCCACCGTGATACGGCGCTCGCCCTTCTGCGGGGTCTCGCTGCGCGGCTTCGCCTCCGGCAGCTCCCCGGCGGGGATGTCGCCGAAGTGCTCGCGGGCGGCGTCGATCACCCGCTCGGCGTCGACATCGCCTACCACCACGACGACCGCGTTGTTGGGGTGGTAGTAGCGGTCGTACCACGCCTGGTTGTCCTCCAGGGTGTAGGCCTCGATGTCGCTCATCCAGCCGATCACCGGGTTGCCGTAGGGGTGGTTGAAGAACGCGGTGGCCATCAGCTGCTCGCGCAGCAGGGCGTTCGGCTGATCCTCCACCCGCAGGCGGCGCTCCTCCTGGACCACGCTCAGTTCCGGGCGGAACTCGTCTTCCTGCAGCTTGAGGTTCTGCATGCGTTCCGCCTCCATCGCCATCACCGTCTCCCAGTGATCGCGCCCGATCACCTGGAAGTAGCCGGTGTAGTCACGACCGGTAAAGGCGTTCTCGCGTCCGCCCAGGCGCGAGATGATGCGCGAGAATTCGCCCGGCTCGTAGCGTTCGGAGCCGCGGAACATCATATGTTCCAGCATGTGCGAGATCCCCGTCACACCGCTGTGCTCGTCGGCCGAGCCGACCCGGTACCAGACCATATTGGCCACGACCGGAGCCCTCCGGTCCTCCAGCACCAGCACCGTCAGCCCGTTGTCCAGCGTGGCCTCGACCACGTCCGATTCGATCTCCGGCGGCGCGGCCGACCCGACCGCCGGCCAGGCGCACACCAGCGCTGTAATGAGCACTGTGACCAGTTTTTTACCGCGCATGATTCATGAATCCTCGTGCTAGCATTGGCGAACTCTCTACTTGACCACATCGAGCATGTTCGGTTTCCGCAAGAAGAAGTCCGAAGACTCCACGGCCGCCCCGCCGGAGACGGCGAACGCCGAGCCGGAAAAGCCTGCCCGCGGGGGCTGGTTCCAGCGCCTGCGCCAGGGCCTGGCCAAGACCGGGCAGGCCCTGGGCGGCGATCTGGGGTCGCTGTTCCGGCGCAAGATCGACGACGAACTGTTCGAGGAGCTGGAAGAACGCCTGCTCCTCGCGGACGTGGGCCTGGATGCGACCCAGCGGATCATGGATCGTATCACCCGCGAGGTAAAACGCGGCCAGCTGGATGATGCCGAGGCGCTGATGGACGCCCTCGAGGCGGCCATGATCGAGATCCTCGAGCCGGTCTCGCAGCCGCTGGAGATCCCGGAGGCCGAACGCCCGTTCTCGATCCTCGTGGTCGGCATCAACGGCGCCGGCAAGACCACCACCATCGGCAAGCTGGCGCACCACCTCCAGGCCAACGGCCGCTCGGTGCTGCTGGCGGCCGGCGACACCTTCCGCGCCGCGGCGGTGGAACAGCTGCAGACCTGGGGCGAGCGCAACAACGCCCCGGTGATCGCCCAGGGCACCGGGGCCGATTCCGCATCGGTGGTCTACGACGGGCTGCAGGCGGCGCAGGCGCGCGGCATCGATGTGATGATCGCGGACACCGCCGGGCGCCTGCATACCCAGACCAACCTGATGGACGAGGTGCGCAAGGCAAAGCGCGTGATGGGGCGACTGGACGAACACGCCCCGGACGAGGTCCTGCTGGTGGTGGATGGCGGAACCGGGCAGAACGCGCTGAATCAGGCGCGCCAGTTTCACGAGGCACTGGGCCTGACCGGGATCGTGGTGACCAAGCTGGACGGGACCGCCAAGGGCGGCGTGCTGTTCGCGCTGGCCGAACAGCTGGGGGTGCCGGTGCGCTTCATCGGGGTCGGGGAGAAGGCCGAGGACCTGCAGGTCTTCGATGCGCACGCCTTCGTCCGCGCCCTGCTCGGCCGCGACAGCGACTGACCCGCTCCGGATGATCCAGCTGCAACGCGTCACCAAGCGGTTCGGCAGCGCGGCAGAGGCGCTCAGCAATGTCAGCCTGCGCGTGGATGCGGGCGCGATGGCCTTCATCACCGGGCCCTCCGGTGCCGGCAAGAGCACGCTGCTGCGACTGATCGCCGGGCTCGAGCGGCCCACCCGCGGCCGCATCCGCGTCAACGGCCACGACCTCGACCGCCTCTCCAGCCGCGCCATCCCCGGCTTTCGCCGCAGTATCGGACTGGTGTTCCAGGATCACCGCCTGCTGTTCGACCGTCCGGTGTTCGACAACGTCGCCCTGCCGCTGGAGATCCTCGCCTATCGCCGCCCGGAGATGCGCAAGCGCGTACGCGCGGCCCTCGACAAGGTCGGTCTGCTGCACAAGGAGGCGGTGAACCCGCGCACCCTGTCCGCGGGGGAACAGCAGCGGGTCGGGATTGCCCGGGCCATCGTCCACCGCCCGGTCCTGCTGCTGGCGGACGAGCCCACCGGGAACCTTGACCCGGCGCTGTCGCGCGAGATCCTGCAGCTGTTCGACGACTTCAACCGGGTCGGCATGACCGCGTTGATCGCCAGCCACGACCTGGGGCTGGTGGAACGCATGGGCAAGCCGGTCCTGCACCTGGAGGACGGCCGCATCGAGGCGCGCGGCGCCGCGGAGTCCGCGACGTGAAACCCGGACGCCGCCTCCTGGACACCGTCCCGGCCTGGCTGGAGGCGCACCGGGATGCCGCCCGGCGCAGCCTCCAGCGCCGCCTGCAGGCACCCGTCCTGAGCCTGATCAGCATCGCCGTGCTGGGGTTCATCCTCGCCCTGCCCGCCTACCTCTGGGTCCTGCTGGACAATGCGCGCGCATTGTCCGCCCACGTCGACCACGAGCCGCGCATCGCCCTCTATCTCGATGCCGTGGAGCCGGACACGGTGGCGGCGCTCGAACGCCACCTGGAGACCGATGCGCGGATCGAGCGCTGGACCTGGATCGACGCCGACGAGGCCCTGGCACGCTACCGCGAGGGCCTGAGCGACCCGGGCCTGCTGGACTGGCTGGATGACAACCCCCTGCCGGATGTCGTGGACGTGCTCCCGGCCACCGCCGAGCCGGAAACCGTCGCGGCCCTGCGCCAGGCGCTCGCCGACACGGCACCGGGCGCCACAGTGGTCAGCGACGACGAGTGGGTCCGGCAACTCAACAGCCTGCATCAGCTGGGGCTGCGCATCCTGGCGGTCGTCGGGGCGCTACTGGGTCTGGGGGCCCTCCTGATCCTCGCGCTGGCCACCGCCTCCGAACTGCGCGAACGCCGCGAGGAGATCGCCATCTCGCGCATCAGCGGGGCCACCCACCGCTTCCTGCGGCGGCCGTCGCTGTACGGTGGTCTGATCACCGGGCTGGGGGGCGGGGTCTTCGCCGGCCTCCTGCTGCTGGTCGGGATCGGCCTCAGCCGGGCACCCCTGGAACAGGCGGCCGCGGCATTCGACCTTCCGTTCCAGCTCGCGCTCCCCGGAGGCAGCCATCTGCTCACCCTGCTGCTGGCCGGGCTGCTCCTGGGCTGGCTGGGGGCCCGACTGGGCAGCGGTCATGCGCTGCGGGATGCCCCATAGGGTGCGCCCATTGGCAGAAAGTGGCCGGAACTTTTACAGGGTTTAGCACTCTCACTATCAGACTGCTAATCTAGAGCCATAGAATCGGGAGGAATCACCACGCATGACCCAGGCCCTGACCACCCCGCGCGTCGACATGCCCGTACCGGTGGGCGACCTCGATCACTACATGCAGGCCGTCGGCCGCATCGAGGTGCTGGACGCCGAACAGGAACGCGAACTGGCCGTGGCGCTGCACGAGCGCCAGGATCTGGATGCCGCGCGCCAGCTGATCCTGCACAACCTGCGCTTCGTGATCCACGTCGCGCGCGGCTACCAGGGCTACGGCCTGCCGCTGGGTGACCTGATCCAGGAAGGCAACGTGGGCCTGATGAAGGCCGTGCGCCGCTTCGACCCCAACCAGGGCGTGCGCCTGGTGTCCTTTGCCGTGCACTGGATCCGCGCCGAGATCCACGAGTTCATCCTGCGCAACTGGCGCATCGTGAAGGTGGCGACGACCAAGGCGCAGCGCAAGCTGTTCTTCAACCTGCGCAGCGCCAAGCAGCGCCTCGGCTGGCTGTCGAACGCCGAGGTCTCCGCCGTCGCGCAGGATCTGGGCGTGTCGGAGAAGGACGTCTGGGAGATGGAGCGCCGCCTGTCGAGCCAGGACGCGAGCTTCGACCCGGGCCCCGAGGCGGACGACGAACAAGGCTACCAGGCCCCGTCCGAACGCCTGAGCCTGGAGGACCTGAGCGACGACCCGGCGCACGTCACCGAAGACGAAGACTGGGACCGTCACTACCAGGAGCGACTGAGCCAGACCCTGGGCGAACTCGACGAGCGCGCCCGCGACATCCTGATGCGCCGCTACATGGCGGACCAGAAGGCGACGCTGCACGAACTGGCTGCGGAATATGCCGTCTCGGCGGAGCGCATCCGCCAGATCGAGAACAACGCAATCAAGCGCATCCGCGCCGCCTTCGACGACTGACCCGGGCCTGCGGCCCGGCGATCCCGGCCCCGAACGCAGAAAGGCCCCGGCACAAGCCGGGGCCTTTTTGGTTGCCGAACGGGCGACATGGCCCCGCCGGCCCGTTCCGCGCCGGATCAGCCGAACAGGATCACCGAGAAGAAGCTGATCCAGGACCAGATGATCAGGGCTGCCGTAAAGGTCAGCGGGAAGTTCTCAAAGGTAAACCAGTCGCGCATCTCGCAATCCTCGGAATTTTCCAACCAGAATAGGCGAAGGGTAAGCGGCACCGCGACGCGGCGCAAGTTCGACCGACGTCAGCGCTCGGACTTTTGGCCCGGACGGCCCTCGCGGTCCCGCCCGGGCGGGTCGTCTCCCGAACGGGTGGGGATCCGCGGGTCGTCGTCATCCATCAGGATGCGGTGCGCCGGGCCCTGGAGATCGTCGTACTGGCCGGAACGGATCGCCCAGAAGAGCACCAACCCCACGACCAGGGCAAACAGCATCGCCAGCGGAATCAGGAGGTACAGGATGGTCATGGCCCCAGTGTACCCAGCCAGACCAGCCGCTTAAACCAGTACCTACACCGGCGGCCGCGGCGGCGCCACGGGCTCGGCAGGGCGAATGGGGCTGCGCTCCGCGGTCTCCCGCGCCGGTCGCAGCCGCAGCGCGTTGCCCACCACCAGCAGCGAACTGAGGGACATGCCCAGTGCCGCCAGCCAGGGGGTCAGCAGGCCGGCGGCCGCCACTGGCAGCGCCACCACGTTGTAGCCGATTGCCCAGGCAATGTTCTGACGGATCACGCGCCGGGTGTGGCGCGCCTGATCCAGGGCCTGCGGCAAGTGGTCCAGGCGATCCGACAGCAGGACCAGGTCGGCCTGGGTCTGGGCCAGCTGGGTGCCGCCGCCCATCGCCATCGACACGTCGGCGCCGGCCAGCACCGGGGCATCGTTGATGCCCTCGCCGGCCATCAGCACCACCCGGCCCTCGGCCTGGCGCGCCCGCACGTACGCGAGCTTGTCCTCCGGCGTCAGCCCCCCCTCGGCCTCGGCGATGTCCATCTGCGCGGCAAACGCCTTGGCGGCCTCGGGGCGGTCTCCGGTCAGCAGGACCACCCGCAGGCCGCGCGCCCGCAGGTCACCGAGCACATCCCGCACCTCCGGACGCGGGGTGTCGGCCAGCCAGAACAGCGCGACGGGCTGATCATCGACGACCAGCCAGACCGGCGTGGCCAGCGGATAGTCCGCGGGTGCGGCCGGACTCGGTGCGTCGACGCCGGAGGGCAGCATGGAGGCTCCGCCAATCGACACCCGGCGCCCCTCGATGCGGCCCTCGAGGCCCCGGCCCGGCAGGTTCCGGACCCCGGTGGCGTGGATGCGGGAGGCCCCCGCCGACCCGGCCAGGGCCCGGGCCAGGGGGTGTTCGGAATGGGACTCCAGCGCCGCCGCCCACGCCAGCCAGTCGTCGCCCTCGGGGGCGGGCTGCAGGTCCTCGCGGGCGACCAGGCGCGGCATGCCGGCGGTCAGGGTACCGGTCTTGTCGAGGCAGACCATGTCGACCCGCGGCAAGGCCTCCAGGGCACTGCCGCGGGTCACCAGCAGACCCATGCGCGAGAGTGCGCCGGTGGTGGCCGTCAGCGCGACCGGGGTCGCCAGCGCCAGGGCGCAGGGACAGGTCGCGACCAGCATCGCGACCATCACCCAGAGGGCGCGGGCCGGGTCGATCCAGGCGTACCAGACCAGGCCAGCCAGCGCCGTAAGTACCAGCACCGCGCCCACGAACCAGCCGGTTCCGGCCTCGGCGATGCGCGCCATACGGGGCTTCTCGGTCTGCGCGCGGTCGAGCAGGCGCTGGATCGCGGCCAGGGTGGTCTCCGCGCCGACGCGCTGGACCTCGACGGACAGAGGGCCGTCGACGTTGACGGTGCCCCCGGTCACGGCATCGCCGGGGCGCGCCGGGTGGGGCTCCGGCTCGCCGGTCAGCAGGGCGCGGTTGACCGTGGATTCGCCCGCGCGCACGACACCGTCGGTCGGGATGGTCTCGCCGGGGCGGACCCGCACCCGGTCGCCGGGGGCCAGTTCGCCGACCGGGACCGCCTCGATCTGCCCGTCGGGGCCCTCGCGGTTGGCAATCGCCGGCACCAGTCGATCGAGGCGGTCGATGGCATGGCTGGCGCGCTGGCGCGCGATCAGCTCCAGGTAGCGACTGGTCAGCAGGAAGAACACAAACATGACCACGGATTCGAAGTAGACGTGTTCACCGGTGCCGAGGATCACCGCGTAGAGGCTGGCGAGGTAGGTGACGATGATCGCCAGGCTCACCGGTACGTCCATGCCGAGCTGGCGATGGCGCAGGTCGCGCCAGGCGCTCTGGTAGAACGGGATCGCGGAGTAGAGGACCACCGGTGTGGTGAGCGCGGCGGCGACCCAGCGCATGAACTGCAGCAGGTCCTCGTGCTCGGTGTCCTCGGCGCCCAGCCAGAGGGCCACGGCCAGCATCATCACCTGCATCATGCCAAGAGCGGCCACGGCGATCCGGCGGAGGGCCAGCCCGCGTTCGCGGGCGATGGCCTGCTCGCGGGTGCCGGGGTCGTAGGGGTGGGCGTGATAGCCGATGTCGCGGATCGCCTTGAGGATATCCGACAGGGCGATCCGTTCGGGGTCCCAGACGACCTGGGCGCGATGGGTGGAATAGTTGACGCGAAAGCTCTCCACACCCGGGAGGGTCTGGACATGGTGCTCGTTGAGCCAGACACAGGCCGCGCAGGTGATGCCTTCCAGCATCAGGGCCGCTTCGCGGCGCTCGCCGGCCGCACCCGCCGGCGTGACGAACTGCTGCTGCACGCCGGGATGATCGAACAGTTCCAGCTCGCGCAGCTCGTCCGGGATCAGGGGACTGCCGCTTTCCGCCGGCGGGGCATCGCGGTGATGGTAATAGGCCCCCAGGCCGCGCTCGATAATCGCCCCGGCCACGGCCTGGCAGCCGGGGCAGCAGGTAGGCTCTTCCCGCCCCTCGAAGGTGACGGGATAGTACGCGCCCGCGGGCACAGCGAGCCCGCAGTGGAAACACCGGGTCGGGGCCGCGGACGCTGCCGGGGCCTGCGAGTCGGACGCGAGCGCCACGGCGGGAGCGCGGGGGGTCAGCCGGACTGGGCGCTGCGCACGCGGGTCCGGGCCTGCTGTTCCAGGAGCTGGTCATCGCGCTGGACCTGGAAGCGCAGATCCCAGCGCCCCGGGGCCGGCAGTGCGACCTCGACCTGGTACAGGCCTTCGCCCATGTGCTGCATCTCGAAGCCCTGGTCGCGGCGCTCGTCGGCGAGCCACATGAAGATGCCGCGGATGCTGGCGTCGTTGATCGGGACGCCATCGGCATCCCGGACCTCTACCTGGAGCGTGGCGGCCTCGCCCTCGGTGGGGCGCTCGACCCAGCCCTGACGAACCTGCCAGCCCTTCTCGCGCTGGGCCTGGAGCTCCGAGACGCGATGGACGGCGAGCGCCTGCTTGCGGCTCTCCATGCCGGCCACGGTGCCCGGGAATGCCGAGGTTACCTGCTCCGCCCGGTTCTCGGGCTCCGGCAGGATGGAACCGATAAACTGCTGCGGCATCCCGTTATGGGCCAGCGTGATCAGGACGGCCTGGACGGACGCGACGATCGTGAAAAACCCCACGAGAACCAGCGGAGCCCAGTGCAGCCGGCCAATCTTGGCCTTGCCGCCACTCTCGGCCTCCGCCTCTTTCTGCGTGAAGACGATCCCCAGCCCGTAGGGCACGATGATGTACAGCGCGAGATGGATGGCGAAGACATCCGCGCCCTGCCAGGTCAGGATCGAGTAGGGAATGAACACAAACAGCATGAGGGCGACGACCACCGCCGATGTGCTGTAGGCCTTGAGCCGCGTGAAGCGGTAGATCAGCGCGAACAGGATGGCCAGGGCCGCGGTACCGACGCCGAGGGTAATGACGAGATTGCTCATGATGTCTTCTTCGTTTCCTGCGTGATCGCAAGCTAGGGGCTCGCGGGGTGCCGCGCGATTTCCGGCAGCACGATTACTGTTTCTCGCCCGGGCGCAGTGCGCAACGGAACACCGTTAGCGATGACTGAACTGGGACGTCACTTCGAGCGGTTCAATATGACCCTCGCGATCCGTAATCACAAAACGGAACGGCTGCGGCGAGGGGGCGCCCTCGGGCACGTCGTGGCGCACGCGCGCGACCACGGTGAGTCGCTCCCCGGGCTCCAGGCGGATCCGCTCCACCTGCCCGAGGTCGAGCTCCGCGCCGTCGAGCCCGGCGAGTCCGATCTGGAAGTCCAGCTCCCGGTCCGCGGTATTGTTCAGGCGAATCTCGTAGCCGTTCTGGATGCGCCCGTCGGACATCTGCACATACAGCGGCTGGCGCACCTGGTTCACGTTGGCGTCCACGGGCGGGCGACCCACGATGCTGGCAACCAGTGCAACGATAACGACCAGCACGGCCGCCCCATAACCCAGCGTCTTGCCCCTCAGGAACCGAGTCTTGCCGCCCTCCTGCTCGCGCTCCGAGGTATAGGCGATCAGCCCGCGTGGCCAGCCCTGCTTGTCCATGATCGTGTCGCAGGCATCGATGCACAGCGCACAGTGAATGCACTGGTACTGCAGCCCATCGCGGATATCAATGCCGGTCGGGCACACCTGCACGCAGTAGCCGCAGTCAATGCAGTCCCCGACGCCGGCGGCCTGGCGCTGCTCGCGGGTCTTCAGACCGGCCTGGACCTTGGCGCGGCCGGCGGTGCCCTCGCCGCGTGATTCGTCGTACGACACGATCATGGTGTCGCGGTCGAACATCACGCTCTGGAAACGCGCGTAGGGGCACATGAACGTGCAGACCTGCTCGCGGGCCAGCCCGGCAAACGTGTAGGTGGTGGCGGTCAGGATCCCCGCGGTCACATAGGCGGCGTAGACCGCCTGGCCGGTGAAGAAGTCGGCCACGATGGAAGGCGCATCGCCCCAGTACAGGACGAACCCGAGCCCGGTGGCGAAAGCCACCAGCAGCCAGGACGCATGGGTGAGACCATATTTCGCCAGCTTTTCGGCGTTCCAGGGCTGTTTGGCGAGCCGGAGGCGCGCGGGCCGCTCCCCCTGAATTTTGCGCTCCAGCCACATGAAGACATCGGTCCACAGGGTCTGGAAGCAGAAGTAGCCGCAGAACACGCGCCCGGCCACACCGGTCACAAAAAACAGCAGCAATGCGGCGAGGACCAGAAAGCCTGCCAGCCAGAAGATATCCTGCGGATAGACAACCAGGTCGAAGATATGGAACTGGCGCCCGGGGATGTCGAACAGCACTGCCTGATCCGGCCCGTATTCACGTTCCCAGCGGATCCACGGCAGACCGAAGAATACCCCGTAGGCCAGGAGGAGAATTCCGGTCTTCAGGTTGCGAAACCGCCCCTTGACCGACCGCGGGTGGATCGGGATTCGCGCCTCGTACAGCGGCTGGGACTGGGACATCGGATCCTCCCGGAGCGTATCCGGCAGTGCGGCCCGGCGGCAATACGCGGGCCGCGGCAACAGTTCAAAACAAAAAGGGGCACCCTCGGGCGTCAATCCACCCGGCGGGCACCCCTGTCAACGCGTGCATCCTGGCAGGCCTCCGCACCCCCGGGGCTCGCCAGGTCGACGGAGCCGGCCTATTGCCCCCCGCCCAGGGAATGCACGTAGGCAGTCAGCATCTTGATCTCCGCATCCGACAGTCGATCACCGAATGCCGGCATCTCACGCTGGATACCATCGCGAATGAAATTGGCGACCAGGCGCTGACGCTCGCTATCGCTTTCCGCGCCGCGCACGTCGACCAGACCCCACAGATCGTTGGTCAGGTTGGGCGCGCCCTGCGAGGTCAGCCCCTGGGCGTCCATGCCGTGGCACTGGAAGCAGCCACCGTCGGTCCCGGTAAAGATCCGGGCGCCGGCATCGGCGTCGTCCTGATCCACGCTGTAGTCGTTCAGCGACAGCACGTAGGCGGCGACCTGATTCAGCTGGTCGCTGCTCAGGGTGTCGCGGTACCCGGGCATGTAGCCCAGGCGGCCCTGGTGCAGGGTTTCCTCGATCTGTTCGACCGTTCCGCCCCACTTCCAGTGGTCATTGCGCAGGTTCGGGTACTGCCCGACCACGCCCGCGCCACCGACCTGGTGACACGCCGCACACCAGGTACCGAAGGAGCCCTGGGCGTACGCGTTGACGAAGCTCATGCTTTCAGCGTCCTGCAGGATCGTTTCGTAATCCTGGGCGGCCACCTGTTCCAGCATCTCGCGCTGGCGCACCGCGTAGGTGCCGGTCTGCATGTCCTTCGCGAGCAACGCACGGGTGTTCCAGTGCATGGTGCGCTCTTCGCCGCCCTGCTCGAAGGTGATGGTGTTGAAGCCCTTGGTGAAGCTGTCGCCAATCGGCCAGGCCGGGTAGATCAGCCAGTACACCAGCGCGAACACGATCGTGGCGTAGAAGCCCCACAGCCACCAACGCGGGAGCGGATTGTTGTATTCCTGAAGGTTGCCGTCCCAGACGTGCCCAGTGGTCTCGACCTGGTTCGGGTCCTTATCACGGTTGTCCTGTGTGCTCATTGCTCGTCACTCTTGGTTTTGTCACGCCGGGCCACGGGCTCCCGATGTGAATCATCGTCGTCCAGAGGAATGTAGCGATACGTCTCGAACTTCCGGGCACGCCGACGATTGGAAAACAGGAAGATCACGACCCCGATAAAGGTGCTCATGAAGAGGATGAGGGCAACGATCTTGCTGTTGCCCATATCCGTGATCCATTCCCAAAGTCCCGTCATCGTGGCGCCCGTCCTCCCTTACCGGAATTCGGCAAAGTGCCCGTCGTCGTATTCGCTGAAGTCGACCATGGTCCCGAGGACCTGGAGATAGGCCACGAGGGCATCCATCTCGGTGATCGTCCCGGGGTTGCCGTCGAAGTTCTCGGCCTGCGCCTGCGCCACCAGATTGTCCTCGGCGTCGCGGATGTCGAACATCCGGGCGTGTTGCTCCCCGAACTTCTCGACGTTGGCCTGGTATTCCTCGTCGGTGAGCGAGTACGGCACGCCCACGCGCTTCAGCGCGATCATGCGACGATCGATATCGGAGTAATCGAGCGGCGTGGTCGCCAGCCAGGGGTAGCCCGGCATGATCGACTCCGGCACCAGCGACTGCGGGTCGATCAGATGCTGGACCTGCCACTCGTTGGAGTACTTGCCCCCCACGCGCGCCAGGTCCGGACCGGTGCGCTTCGAGCCCCACTGGAACGGATGGTCGTACTGCGATTCGGCCGCCAGCGAGTAGTGACCGTAGCGCAGCATCTCGTCACGGAACGGACGCACCATCTGCGAGTGGCAGGTGTAGCAGCCCTCGCGGACGTAGATGTCACGCCCGCGCTGTTCCAGAGGCGTATACGGACGCACGCCGTCCACTTCCTCGATCGTGTCGTCGATGTAGAACAGCGGCACGATCTCGACCAGGCCGCCGACGCTGATCACCGCCAGGGTGAGGATGATCAGCAGGCCGGCATTGGTTTCAACGCTTTCATGCTTCATGGATCTAGTCTCTCCCTAATCAGGCCGTGCGGGCTTCGGCGGACGCGGCCTGGGCCTCGCGGGCCTCGGCCTTGATGCCCGAGCGAACGGTCATCGCGATGTTGAACGCCATGATCAGCATGCCGGCCAGGAAGAACCCGCCACCAATGGCACGCACCACGTACGGCTTGTGCAGGAACACCACCGACTCGGTGAAGGTGTAGGCCAGGTTCCCGTACTGGTCAAAGGCGCGCAGCATCAGGCCCTGACCGATACCGGCCACCCACATCGCGGTGATGTACAGCACGATCCCGATGGTCGCCAGGAAGAAGTGCACATACACCAGCTTCAGGCTGTACAGGTTGACGTTCCACAGCCGCGGGATCAGGTGATACAGCGAGCCGAAGGAGATCATCGCCACCCAGCCGAGGGCGCCGGAGTGCACGTGGCCCACGGTCCAGTCGGTGTAGTGCGACAGCGCGTTCACGCTCTTCAGGGACATCATCGGACCCTCGAAGGTCGACATGCCGTAGAACGCCAGCGCGGTGATCAGGAACAGCATGATCGGGTCGGTGCGCAGCTTATCCCAGGCGCCCGACAGGGTCATGATGCCGTTGATCATGCCGCCCCAGGAGGGCAGCAGCAGCAGGATAGAGAAGGTCGCCGCCAGGGTGGAGACCCAGTCCGGCAGCGCGGTCCAGTGCAGGTGGTGCGCACCCACCCACATGTACAGGAAGACCAGCGCCCAGAAATGGATGATGGACAGCTTGTACGAGTAGATCGGGCGACCGGCCTGCTTCGGCACGAAGTAGTACATCATCCCGAGGAACGCGGCCGTCAGGAAGAAGCCCACCGCGTTATGGCCGTACCACCATTGGGTCATCGCATCCTGCACCCCGGAGAAGATGGAGTAGGAATGCGGGTGGAACAGGCCGACCGGGACCTGGATGTTGTTGAAGATGTGCAGCAACGCGGTGGCCAGGATAAAGGCCATGAAGAACCAGTTCGCCACGTAGATATGCGGCTGGTTCCGACGCAGCAGGGTCATCAGGTAGATCATGAAGTAGGCGACCCAGACCACCAGGATGATGATGTCGATCTGCCAGTTGAACTCGGCGTATTCGCGGCCCTGGGTGATCCCCATCATGTAGGTGATCACGCCGAGGACCAGCGCCAGGTTCCACCCGTAGAAGGTGAAGCTCGCCATGGAGTCACTCCACAGCCGGGTCTGACAGGTCCGCTGCACCACGTAGTAGGACGTGGCGAACAGCGCGTTACCCCCGAAACCGAAGATCACGGCCGTGGTGTGGACCGGACGGAAGCGCCCGAAGGTGATCTGCGCGATATCGAAGTTCAGGAACGGGAACGCCAGCTGCGAGGCGATCCAGACACCGGCGGCCATCCCGAACACGCCCCAGAGGACGGCGGCAATGGCAAACCGCTTGATAATCGCGTAGTTGTACTGCTCGGAAGTCGCGACTGACGCTGCGGGTGCGGCACCCGCCGTAGTGGCTGCTTGTGACATGACTTTTCCACCTTGCTGCGGGGAACACGGATGTCCCGATGGTTCGGGGGCGTGAACTCTACCCCATTCCGGGCCCACAAAAAACCAATACCGCCTGTGTCACTCGGATATTGAGCGGGACGGGCGGAACTTTTCCTGTCCAAGAGAATACATCTTCCGGTGGATCGCCCGCGAGGGACGCGGGCGGCATTTTCGTTGATCCAGATCAACGAACCGGCTGAACCGGGATCACGCGCCCGTCTGGCCGCGACGGGGGCGGCGCATCCGGCACCCAGGCATGACCGTAGACCACCTCCCAGGTCGCGGGCAGGCGACCCTCGACGCCGAAGTCGCGGGCATAGGCCTCGGCGACGGCCACCAGACGCCGTGGGCCGAACAGACCCGACGAACGCCCCGCCAGGGCGTTGCGCACCCCGACCCCGCGCAGGTCGCGGATCAGGCCGGTCAGATCCGGGTAGGTCAGGGTCAGGGCCTCCTGGTCCATCACCGGATCGGCAAAGCCGGATCGCACCAGGGCATCGCCGATGTCGTGCATGTCCATGAAGGCGTTGACATGTGCCCCGGCGCCGCCATCCACAGCCGCGAAGGCGGCGCGCAACTCGCGCAAAGTGTCCGGGCCAAAGGTGGTAAACAGCCACAGCCCGCCCGGGCGCAGGATACGCCGCACCTCGGCGAAGGCCTGGTCGAGGTCGCTGCACCACTGCAGGGCCGAGCTGGAAACCGCCAGATCAAAGGACCGCTCGGCCAGCGGCAGGGCCTCAAGGTCACCGCAGACCACCTGCGGCCGCCGCAGCCAGCGCCCGCGCCGCCGCGCCCGCGCAACCATCTCCGGGGCGAAGTCCACGCCGGCCAGGCGCGCCCCGCGGTAGCGGCGGCTCAGGTGATCCAGGGCCTCGCCGATGCCGCAACCCAGATCGACGATGCGTTCCGGCTCCATCCGGATCCAGTCCAGACGCTCCAGCATCCGCTCCTGCACCTCGCGCTGCAGGACCGCATGCTCCTCGTAGGTGGCAGCGGCCCGTGCAAAGGCCTCGCGCACCCGCGCCTTGTCGAGATCGAAGCTGTCGGGTCGGGTCATGCGGACTCCCCTGCACTGCAGTGATCCAGAAACTCGGAAACAAATCCGGCCAGCCGCTGCGGCCGCGCCCACCAGTCCGCATGACCGCCCGCCCCGCGACCGGTCCGGCCATCGGGGCGCAAGCTCGTCAGTCCCGCCTCCACCGCGGCCGGCACCAGCGCGTCCTCCGGCTCCAGCCAGCACGCCACCGGCGCCTGCACCCCGGCCCAGGCGGTACGCAGGTCGGCACCCTGCAGCAGATCCAGACCCGCCGCCAGTCCATCCGGAGAGGCGGGGGCCTCCCGCATCCGATCCGCCAGTGCGCGCGCGAGCGAGGCCGCATCGGGACTGCCACGAGCACAGAGCATCGCCAGACGCCGATTGAGTCGGCGGCGGTCGCCTCCGAGGGCGGCGCGGAAGTCCTCCAGCTCGTCCAGCGGCAGGGCGGCCGGCCAGTCATCATTACGGATGAAGCGTGGCGTTGCCCCAATCAGTACAAGCCCCTGCGGGCCCGTCCACTGGCGCGCCGCCGCGAGCGCCACCAGGCCGCCCAGGGACCAGCCAGCCCAGACCGGGCACTCGACGTCAGCCGGCAGCGCGGCGATCAGGGCCGCGGCGGCGCCCTCCGCATCCGCCAGCCGCCAGCCGTCGCCCGCGGCCCCATGACCGGGCAGATCCGGCGCCAGTACCCGCGTGCCGGCCGGCAGCTTGGCCCGCAGGGGCGCCCAGACCGCGCCGGAAAAGCCCCAGCCGTGCAACAGCACCAGCGTCGGGTCATGGACCGGACGGGTCACACCCCCCATCTCAGCGCGCTGAACGCCGGCCACCGGCTTGCGTATCATGTGCGCTCGCAATCTCTTGCCCATCCGCGCAGACAGGCTCACCGCTCATGGCTATTACAATCGGCATCATCATCGCGTATCTGCTGGGATCGCTTTCCACGGCCATTCTGGTCAGCAAGCTGCTGCGTCTGCCGGACCCGCGCACCACCGGGTCGAAGAACCCCGGCGCCACGAATGTCCTGCGCTCGGGCGGCAAGAAGGCGGCCATCATCACGCTCATCGGGGATGTCGGCAAGGGCTGGCTGCCGGTGTTCGTCGCGCTCCAGCTGGAGCTCTTCCCCGGCTGGGCGATCGGCCTGATCGGCCTGGCCGCCTTCCTCGGTCACGTGTTCCCCGTGTACTACCGCCTTCAGGGCGGCAAGGGTGTGGCCACCGCACTTGGCGTGATCCTCGCGATCAGCCCGGCGGCCGGCGGACTGGTGCTGCTCACCTGGCTCGTGGTCGCCGCGATCTGGCGATATTCGTCGCTGGCGGCCCTGGTCGCGGCCGGCATGGCGCCGGTGTACACGATCCTGCTGGGCATGGATCACTGGATCAGCGCCGCGGTCGCGCTGATGAGCGTAATCCTGTTCATCCGCCACGACAGCAATATCCGCCGTCTGATGCGCGGTGAGGAATCTCGGATCGGCCAGAAGAACAAGGCCCCGGCCCCCGGAGACTGACGGCCCACCGAGCACGGGCCGGGCAGGGCTTCAGCCCGGTCCAGCCGGAACCGGCGCCTCCAGTTCGGCCAGGGGCCAGCGGGCCCGCGCGGCGACAACCGGGGCCCCGGCATCCCCTACGCCACCGGCCTGCAGCCGCCGCAGCCCGGCCAGCGCGATCATCGCCCCGTTGTCGGTGCAGAACTCCGGGCGCGGAAAATACACCGGCACCCCCTGGCGTTGCGCCATGGCCTGCAGCCCCGCGCGCAGCGTGGTGTTGGCGGCCACGCCACCGGCCACCACCAGCGCCGGGGCCCCGGTCTGCTCCAGACCGCGCCGGGTCTTTTCGACCAGAGTGTCGGTCACGGCCTCCTCGAAGGCGCGGGCGACATCCTCCGGGCGGTAACTTTGCTTCTTCAGCGCGGTCAGGACGGCGGTCTTCAGGCCGGAGAAGCTCATGTCCAGCCCCGGGCGATCCAGCATGGGGCGCGGCAGCCGCAGGGCATCCGGCTCGCCCTGTTCCGCCAGGCGCGCCAGCGCCGGGCCACCCGGATACCCCAGCCCCAGCAGCTTGGCGGTCTTGTCGAAGGCCTCGCCGGCGGCATCGTCGATGCTCTCGCCGATCAGGTCGTAGTCGCCCAGGGCCCGGGCATGGATCAGCTGGGTATGCCCCCCGGAGACCTGCAGCACCAGGAACGGGAAGTCGAGCCCGGTATCCTCCAGAAACGGCGCCAGCAGGTGGCCCTCCAGGTGATGCACCGCCAGCGCCGGGATACCCCAGCCCCAGGCCAGGGAGCGGGCCACCGAGGCACCGGTCAGCAGCGCCCCCAGCAGTCCCGGCCCGCCGGTGTAGGCCACCGCATCCAGGTCCGGCCCGTCCACGCCCGCCTCCTCCAGCACCGCGCGCACCAGCGGCAGGAGCCGCCGGATGTGGTCGCGCGAGGCCAGTTCCGGCACCACGCCGCCGTAGATTGCGTGCAGATCCGTCTGGCTGTACAGCCGGTGCGCGAGCAGGCCACGGTCGCTGTCGATCAGCGCCACGCCCGTCTCGTCACAGGAGGTTTCGATACCCAGTACCTTCATGGCGCCAGCATGCCGGGTTTCGTCGATGGCACCAAGCATCCCCGGAACGACCGCGCCATTGCGCCAGGACCGGGGTTCACAGGCGCCCCCGGCGATCCGGGATACCCTCCAGCGGCAGATGCGCGCAGCCGCGACCGAGAGCGATGACCTGGAAGCGCTCGCCCATCTCGCCCGGCAGGGTCAGCATGCGCACGGCCTGCGCCGCCTGCATGGTCAGGCGGGCATCCTCGCCGCTACCGACGCGGGCCTCGAAACGCTGCGGCAGCCCCGCCCCCAGGAGGAATTCGCCCTGCCCGGCGTAGGCCAGCACATCGAGGCCCGCGGCATCCGCCGCCTCGGCCACAGCGGTGAAGTCGACACTGGCGGTCAGGTCCATCAGCCCCGGATAGGCCAGAGGATCCTGGATCATCTGCTGTCGGTAGTAGCCGACCAGGGTCCCCTGGTGCCGTTCCGGGGCGTAGTAGGCCGCCTGCGGAAAGCCGTAATCCACGATCACGGCCACCCCCTGCTCCAGCCCCTCGGCGAGCGCGCGCACCCACGCCGCCTGCGCCGGCCGCCACTCGGACAGGTAGCCCTCGGGCCAGGGGCCATAGTCGGCCGCCAGCCGCGTCACGGGTTCGGCCAGGGCCGACGGGGCCTCGCGTTCGGCCAGGGTCAGCGCCCCGTCCGCCTCGGTAGTGACGCCGACCTGCCACACGCGCCCCTCACGCCAGCGGAACAGCTCCACCGGCAGGGCATCCAGCACCTCGTTGGCCAGCACCACCCCACGCAAGGGGGCCTCGGGGAGGGCATCGAGCCAGGCCACACGCGCGTATTCCGCCGGCTCCAGCTGGGCCTGCAGGTGGGCCTGCTGCCGGGCGCGCAGGTCCGGGCTCACCTCGATGATCCAGTACCGCTCCCAGGCCACCCCGAGCTCGCGCAGGGTGGTGATCACGTCCCCCGCCAGACGGCCACTGCCGGCACCGAATTCCAGCAGCGTGCCGGCGCCGTCGAGGTCATCGCGCAGCACCGGGGCCAGCCAGGTCGCCAGGGTCTCGCCGAACAGCGGCGAGAGCTCCGGCGCGGTGACGAAGTCCCCGCCCTCGCCCAGCTTGTGGGCCCCGTTCACGTAATAGCCCAGGCCCGGCGCATACAGGGCCGCCTGCATGTAATCGACGAACGGAAGGAACCCCTGGCCCGCCGCAATACTCTGTTGCAGGTGAGTGCGCATACGCGCGGCGATCTCCCGGGCGACCGGATCGTCGGCGGTGTTTGTGCTAGGTTTCGGCGGCAACATGGCGACGCATGGTACCAACCCGGGGATGGACGTGGCGCAGGCACCCACCGACAATTTGAGCAGGACACCCGACCCGGCGGGCGTGGTGCTGATCACCGGGGCCGCACGGCGCGTCGGCGCCACCATTGCCCGGCACCTGCACGCGGCCGGGTTGCGGGTGCTGATCCATTACCGCGGCTCGCGTGACGAGGCCGACGCGCTGGCCGCCGATCTGGACACGGCGCGCCCCGACAGCGCCCGCACCCTGCAGGCCGACCTGCTCGACCCCCAGGCCATCGAAGGCCTCGCCCGCGACGCCGAGGCGGCCTGGGGGCGGCTGGACTTTCTCGTCAACAACGCCTCGACGTTCTATCCAACCCCCGTTGGCGAGATCCGCGAATCCGCCTGGGACGACCTGATCGGTTCCAACCTGAAGGCGCCGACCTTCCTCACCCAGGCGTGCAACCCGGCGCTGCAGCGGGCGCAGGGCGCGGTCGTCAACATCGTGGATATCCACGCGCTGCGCCCGCTGAAGGGCTACCCGGTGTATTCGGCGGCCAAGGCCGGGCTCTGGGCCCTGACCCAGGCCTTTGCCCGCGAACTGGGGCCCGGCGTGCGGGTCAATGGGGTTGCGCCCGGCGCGATCCTGGCGCCGGAGGATGCGCAGAATACCGGCACCCACGAGGCCATGATCGAGCGCACTGCCCTCAAGCGCGAGGGCAGCCCGGAGGATATCGCCCGTACCGTGCGGTTCCTGCTGCTGGATGCGCCCTACATTACCGGCCAGGTTATCCCGGTGGATGGCGGCCGCTCCGCGTCGCAGTAGCCGTACCCGGGGTCAGCCGCGCTACACTGGCCAGAACCAAGAACACGCGTCAGGAGACCACCCGATGATCGATTCCAAACGCTTCGACGACCTGGCTCGCCGGATCACCGAAAGCCTCCCGGAGTCCGTGCGCCACATGCAGGAAGACGTGCAGCGCCAGGTCCGCTCATCGCTGCAAAGCGGCTTCGAGCGCATGGACCTGGTCACCCGCGAGGACTTCGACATTCAGGTCGCCCTGCTGGAGCGCACCCGCGAACGCCTCGCCGAACTGGAGGCTCGCGTAGCCGCGCTGGAGGGGCGGCCGGACGACACCCCGGGGCAGTAGCCACCACTGAAACCACCCGCCGGGGACGGACCCCCGGCGGCCGAACGGAGGGGCACGGATGCCCGTCACCATTGCCTACGCCCGCGCCATCGACGGCATTCATGCCCCGCTGGTGATCATCGAGACCCATCTGGCCAATGGACTCCCGGCCTTCCAGATCGTCGGCCTGCCGGAGGCCGCGGTGCGCGAGAGCCGTGATCGCGTGCGCGCGGCGATCCAGACCAGCGGCTTCGAATTCCCGCGGCGGCGCATCACCGTCAACTTGGCCCCCGCAGACCTCCCCAAGGACGGTGGCCGCTTCGACCTCGGCATCGCCCTGGGCATCCTCGCCGCCAGCCAGCAGATCCCGGCCGAAGCCCTGGCGGCACACGAATTCCTCGGCGAACTGGGGCTGGACGGCCAGTTGCGGCCGGTGGGCGGCACACTGGCGGCCGGACTCGCCGCCGCGGATGCCGACCGCGCCCTGGTGGTCAACCCGGAGGACGGCGCCGAGGCGGCACTGGCGAGCCGCGCGCGAGTTCTCACCGGGTCACACCTGACCGCGGTATGCGCGGCGCTGGCCGGGCGCGACGCCCTGGCACCCGCCCGGCCGCCCGACCCGAACTCGCCGAGCCATCCGGATCTCGCGGACGTTCGCGGCCAGCACCAGGCACGGCGCGCCCTGGAGATCGCCGCGGCCGGCGGGCACCACCTGCTGATGGTCGGCCCGCCCGGGAGCGGCAAATCGATGCTGGCGGCGCGCATCCCCGGCATCCTGCCGCCGATGGACGAGGCCGAGGCGCTGGAGACGGCCGCCATCCACAGCCTGCGCGGCAGTTCCCACCTGCGGGGTGACTGGCGGGCGCGGCCGTTCCGCTCGCCCCATCACACCGCGTCGGGCGTAGCCCTGGTGGGCGGCGGCAGCACCCCGCGCCCCGGGGAGATCTCGCTGGCGCACCAGGGCGTGCTGTTCCTGGACGAACTGACGGAGTTCGACCGCTCGGTGCTGGACGTGCTGCGCGAGCCGCTGGAGACCGGCGTAATCCACATCTCGCGTGCCGCGCGCCAGGCCGAGTTCCCGGCCCGCTTCCAGCTGGTGGGCGCGATGAACCCCTGCCCGCAGGGTTTCGACTGCGACCTGGCCGAACGCTGCGAATGCACCCCGGAGCAGCGGGCCCGGCACCGCAAGCGCCTGTCCGCCCCCCTGCTGGACCGGATCGACCTCGCCATCGAGGTGCCCCGGATCCCGCCGGCCGACCTGGCCGGCGCGACCGAGCCCACCGAGACGTCCGCTGCGGTCGCGACGCGCGTGACCCGGGCGCGGAACCGGCAGCAGGCGCGCCAGGAGGGACTCAACAGCACTCTGCATGGCGCGGGACTCGACCAACACGCCGCCCTTGCGGCCGCCGACCGCGAGCTACTGGACAAGGCGGCCGAGCGCTTCCGTCTCTCGGCACGGGCCTATCACCGCATCCTGCGCGTGGCGCGCAGCATCGCCGATCTGGAGGGCGCGGAAGCGATTGCCACCCGACATCTCACCGAGGCGCTGAGCTACCGCGCCCTGGACCACTGGCGTACCCAATAAACGGGGAAGCGTCGGCCCGCAAAGAAAAGGCCCCGCACGGTTTACCGGGCGGGGCCTTTGTACGCGGCAACGGCGCGACGATCAGTCTTCGAAGGTCGCCACGTAGACGGCCAGATCGGCGATATCCTGATCCGACAGGTTCGCGGCATTCGGCGCCATCAGGGCCGTCTGGTCACCGACGGTCTCGCCGGCGCGGTAGCGCACCAGCTTGTCAGCGATGTACTCGGCATCCCGGCCGGCCAACGCCGGGAAGACCGGGGTGCCCTGACCCTGCGCACCATGGCAGGCCACGCAGGTGTTGTAACGCGACTGACCGCGCTCAACATCACCCTCGTCGACCGCAATAGCGGCCACGGCTTCGGCCTCTTCCTCGGCGGCCGCTTCGCCCGTGTCGGTGGTGGCCACCGGCTCCTCGCCTTCAGCGGCGGCGTCGTCCGCGGCGGTGTCGCCGTTTCCGTTGGAACTGCCCTCGTAGCCGTGATCAACGCCTGCCTGATCGAGCATGTAGGCCACGACTTCATTCATCTGCTCGTCGGTCAGGCTGGAATCGCCACCGCGGGCCGGCATCGCGCCGATGCCGTTGATCGAGTTCTCGAACAGGGTCTCCAGACCCTTGTCGTTCAGACGGTTAGTCCACTCGTCCGTGTCATCCTTGAGCGGGGCACCGGAGGCGCCCGAGTCATGGCAGGCGGCGCAGACGTTGGCGTAGATGTCGCCCGGGCTGAGGTCCGCGGCTTCCTCGGCGGTATCCACCTCACCGGAGACCACCCGGCCGATCGGCGCGATGCGCTCGGCAATACGCTCCTCGCTCACGGCCTCCGCCTGGGAACCCATCATGCCCCCAATCCAGCTCGCAAGCTGCGACACCAGAAACAGGACTGTCGCCAGCAGGGCCAGGGACGAGATAAACAGCAACACCTTGTTCCCGGTGTCCATCTTGATCGGTTGATTTCCCACTTCTCTCCCTCCGAGATCCTGGCCATGCATGGCCTTGTGGTGTGCTCTTTCGAAAGCGCTCGCGCGGTACGCGCAAATCGGGCGCAGAGTATAGGGCATCATGCCAGGCGCGACCACAAACCCAGCGGCGCGGTCAAATATGGCTGGACGCACCCGCGGCCCCGCCCTTATCATTGCAGCCCTTGCGCCCGTAGCTCAGCTGGATAGAGCGCTGCCCTCCGGAGGCAGAGGTCAGAGGTTCGAATCCTCTCGGGCGCGCCATTACTTAGAAAGGGGCCCTCGTGGCCCCTTTCTAAGTAATGGGGTGTCTGAGGGCCCGATTCGAACCTCCGTTCGAATCGAGGCCCGCAACGCGGGCCGACATCGCGGTGCAGCCACCGGCTGCACCGGTCCGAAGGACCGAGCCGCCAAAGGCGGCGAAGCCATCCTCTCGGGCGCGAAGCACGAACACCCCGGAACCCGGCCCCATGCCTCCGTTCGAGCCTAGGCCCGCAACGCGGGCTGAGCGCAGCACAGCCACGGCCTGTCCCGGCCCGAAGGACCTTCGGCGCAGCCAGTCCAGCCCCTCGGCGGCAGCCTTGGGGCGCTCGCCGGCGCGAAGCCATGCTTCGCGAAACCCCGGCTCACCCTCTCGGGCGCGACGCCTGAACACTCCCGGAACCCAACCCTGCGAACCTCCAGTTCGAGCCGAGGCCCGCGCAGCTGCGCTGGGATTCCCGCCTGCTTGCGGGATACGCACCGAAGCCCCACCGGCCTCCGCTCGCCCCACACCCGCCACAGCGACGTCCCGTGCATCCCGAATCGTCGCCCGGCATGATCTGGATCAAATCGGAGGCCGATTCCGGGGGCTAGCGTCGAAGGTGCATGGACCCAACCGGAGGAAAGATCATGCTGATGGAAATCATGTTTCAGTCGCCCATCGGAATCCTGACGATCGTGACGCTGGTGGGCATCGTGGCCTTCTTCGCGTACGTGGGGTACTTCATCATTCACGGGATGCACGAGAACGACAAGGGCCGGTAGGGCAGGACGGACCCCGCTCGGGGCGGGGCTGCCCCCTCGAAACAGAAAAGGCCAGGGCTGCAGATGACCGCTGCCCTGGCCTTTGATGCGGGTTACCCGGAGCGCCCGGGTAACCCGTGTGGTTGCGTCCGACTCAGGAGCCGGAGCCCCCGGGCGTATCGCCCAGTTCGGCGCGCGGCGCGTCGCCACGGCGAGTATCCGCGGCCACTTCCGGGCCGACACGGCTCGGCTCGGCCAGGGAGTCGGTGCAGGTCTGGGCACCGTGGTACAGGCGCACGACGTGCTTGGCCTCGGCGAAGAACAGCCAGCGCTCCATGCCGATCCCGACCAGGCTCGAGACCGCCGCCAGCCAGGCGATACCGGCCGGCGCACCGGAGAGGATCGAACCGAAGACCAGCACCGGGGCGATGAAGCCGAGCAGGAAGACGCCCATCTTGATGTTGTCGATGGTGTCCTTGCGCGGGTCGTAACCGAACTCGTCAGTCAGGAACGTACCGGCGGTGTGGCCGGTATCCAGCAGACGCACCGTCGCCCGGTTGAAGGTGGTCGCGGTGTTGATGGTCGGACCGTTCACGCGCGAGATCCAGAAGTAGTAGATCCCCTTGAGCAACGCGGCGGCCAGCAGCGCGACGATGGCCACGCCCGCATGCAGCGTGGTGGCATTGCCGAACACCGCGGCGATGGCGGCGAACAGCGTGGTGCCGGTCGCGATGCCCAGCATGATGTAATTCGCCGGGGTCAGCGCCGTGTTCCACTGGCGGATGGTCTTCAGGCAGCCGTAGATCATGCCGGTGGAGAACAGGGTGATCACGGCCAGCACGGCCGCGATCGCGCCGGCCATGGCGGGCAGCGGCCCGATGGCCGAACCCTGCAGCAGCACACCCAGGCCGTAGATACCGGCGAAGGGATAGAACAGCACCGCGAACACGGCCTCGCGCGACAGCCAGGAGGTCTTGAAGCGCATGAAGGAACGCCAGGCGTTCTTCTTGTTCGCCAGGTGGCCGGTGGAGAGCATCAGCCCCAGGGTGATCATGCCCAGCGACACCAGGCCGTGCGCCAGCAGCTCGCCGTGGCTCATGGCCGGGCCGATACCCGCGAGATGGAAGGCCGCCAGCAGGATGAACAGGCCGTAGCCCGCACCCGAGATGACGGTAAACAGGATGACGGAAAATGCCGGATGCATATGAATTCTCCCGTTCGGGCCGCGCCTAGCGCGCGACCATCTTGTTGACCCAGTCCTTCACCGAGGTGACGAGCTTGTTGGCGCGCACATCGTCGGTGGGGATCGGGCGGGTGATACGCGGGGGCAGATAGGTGTTGACCGGCTTGTAGCCCAGCTCCGGCATCTGCTTCACGCCGCCGCGCTCGCGCACCAGGCGGCTGACCTCGGAGTCCTGATCGTCGAAGTCACCGAAGAACCGGGCGTGCGCCGGGCAGGTGATCACGCAGGCGGGCTGGCGCTCTTCCGGCGGCAGCTGCTCGTCGTAGATGCGGTCCACGCACAGCGTGCACTTCTTCATCACGCCGTCTTCGCGGTCCAGCTCGCGGGCGCCGTAGGGGCAGGCCCAGGCGCAGTAGTTGCAGCCCATGCACTTGTCCTGGTCGACCAGCACGATGCCGTCTTCCGGGCGCTTGTAGGAGGCGCCGGTCGGGCAGACGTTCACGCAGTCAGCATGCTGGCAGTGCATGCAGGACATCGGGATGTTCACGGTCTTGTTGTTGGGATAATCGCCGACTTCGTAGTGGCGAATACGGTTGAACCACACGCCGCTGGGGTCCTCGCCATAGGGGCGATAGTCGGTCAGCGCGCCGGTGGTACCGCTGGTGTTCCACTGCTTGCAGGCCACCGCGCAGGCGTGACAGCCCACGCAGGTATCCATGTCGATTACGAGTCCAAGTCGCATTTCAGGTACTCCTCAAATTCTCTCGGGCCGCCGGCTTCGGCCGGCGGCATGGCCCGGATCCGTGATGCCTACTGTTCGTCGTCCAGCGAGCCGCGCGTCAGCACGTCGCGGATGGAACGGTTCAGGTGCACCGGCTTGTGCGCCGCGTAGCGGAGCTGGTCCGGGGCCTCGGACATGCCGGGCGCCGGCTTGATCGTGTCGAAGTCGGGCCAGGTGCTGGCCTCTTCCGGGTCGGCCGGGGTGATCTTGACCTTCAGGTCGTACCACGCGGCCTGGCCGGTGACCGGGTCGGAGTTGGTGATGTTGTCCACCGGGTCGCCCTTCTTCGGCAGCAGCTCGCTGATCAGGTGGTTCATCAGGAAGCCCTTGTTGGACTCGTTCGCGTCCGGCTTCAGGCCCCAGGCGCCCTTCTGCTTGCCGATGGCGTTCCAGGTCCAGACGGTGCTCGGCTCGCAGCCCTCGATCAGCTTGACCTGCACGCGGATCTTGCCGTTGTGCGACTCGAGCCACACCCAGGACATGTCGGCGATGCCCATGGACTCCGCCTTGCCGCGGTTCATGTACAGGTAGTTCTGGGCGCAGATCTGGCGCAGCCAGGCGTTCTGCGAATCCCAGGAGTGGTACATGAACATCGGACGCTGGTTGACCGCGTAGAAGGGATACTCCTCCTCGTCGATCCGGGTCTGTTCCAGCGGCTTGTGCCAGATCGGCAGCGGATCGAAGAACTGGGTCAGGCGATCCTTGTGCTCCTGCTTGGTCGGCTGCGGGCCGTCATACAGGCCCTGACCGGCCAGCTTGAAGCGCTGCTGGGTCTCGGAGTAGAGCTCGATGGTGATCGGGTCGGTCTTGCCCACCCAGCCGGCGTGCTTGGCCAGCTCCAGGTACTCCTTGTTGGCGTAGCGGTAGAACTGCTGGTTCGGCGCCAGGTGATGCACGAAGAACCCCTGGTTCTCGATGTACGCCTCCCACTGCTTCGGGTTCGGCTCGCCACGCAGGTGGGTCTTGCCGTCCTTGCCGCGGTAGCCGGACAGGAAACCGATGCCGGGCTCCTTCTCGAAGTTGACGATGAAGTCCTTGTAGTCCTCGAACTTGCGGCTGCCATCGTCGTTGGTGAACGCCGGGAACTTCAGGCGGCCGGCCAGCTCGACCATGACCTCCTGCCAGGGACGCACGTCGCGGTCGACCTCGAGGATCGGGTGGCGGATGGAGTCCGCCGCCGCGGCCGGCTCGGAGATCGGGCGGTCCAGCATGGAGATGGTGTCGTATCGCTCCAGATAGGTCGTATCCGGGAGCACCAGATCGGCAAAGTTGACCGTCTCCGAGTGGAACGCATCCGCGACCACCAGGAACGGGATCTTGTACTCGCCGCTGTCGTCCTTCGCCCGCAGCATGTCCATCACCTCGGCGGTATTCATCGAGGAGTTCCAGGACATGTTCGCCATGAAGAAGATCAGCGTGTCGATCGGATAGGGATCGCCGTTGACCGCATTGGTCACCACCATGTGCATCAGGCCATGGTTGGAGATCGGGGCATCCCAGGAGAACGCCTTGTCGATGCGCAGCGGGTTGCCTTCGTCATCGATGACCAGGTCCTCCGGCGCGGTCGGGAAACCGAGCGGCGGGCTCTTCAGCGGGGTGTTCGGCGCGCATTCCTTGGCCGGCTTGATGCCCGGCGGGACGTGCTTGGGATACGGCGGCTTGGCCAGGTGACCGCCGGGGCAGTCCACCGAGCCCAGCATGATCTGCAGCAGATGGATCGCGCGGCAGGTCTGGAAGCCGTTGGAGTGCGCGGAGATGCCGCGCATCGCGTGCATGGACACCGGGCGACCGAACACCTTGTCGTGCTTGCGGCCCCAGGAGTCGGTCCACTCGATATCGAGTTCGATCGTCTCCTTGAACGCAACGTGCGCCATCTCCAGCGCCAGGCGCTCGGTCTGGTCGGCCGGGACGCCGGTGACCTCGGCGGTGTTCTCCGGGGAATACTCGTCGCTCAGGTAGCGCTCGGCCAGCAGCGTCATCACGGTCTTGACCGGGCGGCCGTCGGGCGCGGTGTACTCGCCGAACAACGCCGGCTTGATGTCGACCTGGGTGCCGTCGACGAACGCCTCCTGTTCCAGCTCCCAGACCAGCGGGTTGCCGGCCTCGTCACGCAGGATCAGGCCATCGCCCTTCTGCCCCGGGGTCTGCACCACCAACTGGGTGGCGTTGGTGTAGCGCACCAGGAAGTCCCAGTCGAACTGGTCGTTCTTCAGCAGCACGTGCAGCATCGACAGCGCGAACAGGCCGTCGGTACCGGGCTTGATGCCCACCCACTCGTCGGCGATCGCCTGGTAGCCGGTGCGCACCGGGTTGATCGCGACAAACTTGCCGCCGCGGCGCTTGAGCTTCTCCAGACCGATCTTGATCGGGTTGGAGGCATGGTCTTCCGCCACGCCCCAGAGCATGTGGTACTTGGTGCGGTCCCAGTCGGGGTCGCCGAATTCCCAGAAGGCGAAGCCGGTGGTATACAGACCGCCGGTGGCCATGTTCACCGAGCAGAAGCCGCCGTGGGCCGCCCAGTTGTACGTGCCGAACTGGGTCGCCCACAGACCGGTCAGGGCCTGCATCTGGTCGCGGCCGGTGAAGAACGCCAGCTTGCGCGGGTCGGTCTCGCGGATCTTCTGCAGCCGCGTGGACAGCATGTCCAGGGCCTCGTCCCAGGAGATCGGCTCGAACTCGCCGGCGCCGCGCTCGGTGCCGGGCTTGCGGCGCATCGGCTGGTGCAGGCGCGCCGGGGACTGCTGCTTCATGATCCCCGCGTTACCCTTGGCACACAGCACCCCCTTGTTGATCGGGTGATGCCGATTGCCCTGGATATAGCGGACCTTGTTGTTCTGGACGGTAACCTTGATGCCGCAGCGGCAGGCACACATGTAGCAGGTGGTGTACTTGATCTCCTGCTCGCTGTGGTTCTCGAACTCGGGCAACGCGCTCATTCAGACGACCCCATAGATTACGGTTTGCTTATTCATGGGCCATATTGGCCATAAGCCGGGCTTTTGGCCAACGAAAAGTTCTTATCTTGGAATAAGACAAAATTATCTGTGAGAGATTTTGTTTATTGCCGCAACGATTCTGAGGCATTGTTGTTGCGTTCCCGGAGAAGTGGTCTACGATGTGTGTGATGAAACATATCGCCCCCATCGGCAGGACGGAGCACCCCATGGAACAGCCCCTCAAGGACGAGAACGCACTGGTGGATGCCTTCGGCCGCCGCATCGAATATGTCCGCCTCTCGGTCACCGACCGCTGCGACCTGCGCTGCTTCTACTGCATGCCCAAGGGCTTTCGCGACTTCGAGGAGCCGGATCACTGGCTCAGCTTCGAGGAGATCGAGCGCGTCATGGGAGCCTTCGGACGTCTGGGCACCCGCCGCGTGCGCCTGACCGGCGGCGAGCCGCTGGTACGCAAGAACCTCCCGGACCTGGCCGCACGCCTGAACGCCCTGCCTGGCATCGACGACATCTCGCTGTCCACCAATGCCACGCGCATGGCGCGCCATGCCCAGGAACTGAAGGATGCTGGCGTGGCGCGCATCAACGTCAGTCTCGACTCGCTCAAGCCGGAAGTCTTCAAGGAGATCACCGGCGGCAAGCTGGACAAGGTGCTGGACGGGCTGATGGCCTCCAAGGCCGCCGGGCTCGACCCGATCAAGATCAACATGGTGGTAATGGGCGGGATCAACGAGCCGGAAGTCGAGGACATGGTCGACTTCTGCATCGAGCACGGCTTCACCCTGCGCTTCATCGAGACCATGCCGATGGGCGACACCGGCCGCGAGGCGAAAGAGGGTCACTACGTGAACCTGCAGGACGTGCGCGCCCGTCTGGAGCAGCGCTACAACCTGGTACCCGGCGTGATGCCCGGCGGCGGCCCGGCGCGCTACATGCAGATCCCCGATACGCCGGTGCGAATCGGCTTCATTACGCCGATCTCGCAGCACTTCTGCGATACCTGCAACCGCGTGCGCCTGTCGGTGGACGGCACCATCTACACCTGCCTGGGCAACGACCACAGCCTGAACCTGCGCCCCTACCTGCGCGAGGGCTGCACCGATTCCGAACTGGAGGATCTGGTGGTCCAGGCCATCAACCTGAAACCGGAACGCCACGAATTCTCCGAGCGCCCGGAAAAGGTCATGCGCTTCATGTCCATGACCGGCGGCTAGCGTCACGGCGGGGCTGGCCTCCTACATGCCTGGGGCCTCGACACCGCGCGAGCATTCCACAGGAACGAGGAAGGCCCGCTGGAAAGCGGGCCTTCTACGTGTCGGCGAACGGCGATCGGGCTCAGTCGACGGCGCCTTCCGGCGGCAGCTTTTCCTTCATGGAGTCGGACAGCGGCACGTCGTGCACGACCAGTACCGGCAGGCGGGCGTTGCGCACCAGCCACTCGGTCGCGGAACCGGAGAGCATGTTGGCGATCTGACTGCGCCCGCGGGTCCCCATCACGATCATATCCGCGCCCCACTCCTCGGCATGACGGGAGATCTCCTCCGGCGCACTGCCCACGGCGATGGCGACCTCGTCATCTGCCTCCGCCCACTCCTGCAACTGCGACCGGATTTTTTCTTCCGCCGAATGGCGCATTTCCTTTGCATTCAGGGGCGACGACCCCGCACCACTGAACGCACCAGCGGAACTGGGCTCTGCCACGTCCGACGGCTTCATCACATAGAGCAGCCGCTTCTTCGCCCCCGGGCAGTGCTGGCGTGCAACGGCCAGGGCCGCGGCAGAGGCGGGCGAGAAGTCGACGGCGATGATGACGCGCTGCAGCATGAAGATCCCCAATTGAACGCATGGAAGAGCCCCGGCAAAGGCTTGAGCGGGACGGCAAACTTCGGGACGGGCTTATGAAGTGCTAGACTTTGCCGCCTTTCCTGGCGGTTTCAGTCTGTACCGGCATTGAACCGCTTGCAACCGCGCCATCCACTGGTGGCAACCGGGCCCGGCTACTTCGCACAAGTCTCTGGTACCTGTTCGTTCACCCGTTGATCCCGACGCATGTCGGCTTCGGCGCGCATCGGTATTGGGGACCATATCGTGCAGCAGACCCTACAAGACTTCCTGTCCCGCCAGCGCAAGATCTGGTTGTTCAATGTGCGCGGAGACCTGATTGCCGGGATCGTGGTCGCGCTGGCCCTGATCCCGGAGGCGATCGCGTTTTCCATTATCGCCGGGGTGGACCCGAGCGTGGGCTTGTACGCGTCCTTCACCATGGCGGTGGTGATCGCCTTCGCCGGAGGGCGCCCCGGCATGATCTCGGCCGCGACCGGGGCCATGGCCCTGCTGATGGTGACACTCATCGCCGAGCACGGACTGCAGTACCTGCTGGCCGCGACCATCCTGACCGGCATCATCCAGATCCTGTTCGCCTGGGCCAAGCTCGCGCGCTACATGATGTTCATCCCGCGCACGGTGCTGGTCGGCTTCGTGAATGCGCTGGCGATCCTGATCTTCCTGTCCCAGGTGCCCTACCTGGTGGATGGCGACACCACCATGTGGGCGCTGGTCACGGCCGGCCTGATCATCCTCTATGGCCTGCCGATGATCCCTGGCTATCCGAAGCTGCTGCCGCCGCCGCTCGTCGCGATCGTGGTGCTCAGCGTCGTGGTCTATTTCATGGGGCTGCCGACGCTGGAGGTCGGCGACATGGGCGACCTGCCGGACGGCCTGCCGGTGTTCCTGTTCCCCGACATCCCGCTGAACTGGGAGACGCTGCAGATCATCTTCCCGACCGCCTTCGCGCTGGCGATCGTCGGCCTGCTGGAGTCGCTGCTGACCGCCTCCATCCTCGACGATCTGACCGACACGCCCTCCGGCAAGAACCGCGAGGCCCAGGGCCAGGGCATCGCCAATGTCGTCACCGGCTTTTTCGGTGGCATGGCGGGCTGCGCGATGATTGGGCAGTCGGTGATCAACATCAAGTCCGGGGGGCTGGGGCGGTTGTCCACGCTGTCGGCGGGCATCTTCCTGCTGCTGTTCATCGTGTTCCTGGGGGATCTGGTCTCGATCATCCCAATGGCCGCGCTGGTCGCGGTGATGATCATGGTCTCCATCGCCACCTTCGACTGGGGCTCGCTGACCACCCTGCACAAGCTGCCGCGCACCGACGCCACCGTGCTGATCGTGACCGTCGGCACCACCGTGATCACCCACGACCTGTCGCTGGGCGTATTCGCCGGCGTGCTGCTCTCGGCGATCTTCTTCGCGCGCAAGATGGTCAAGGCGGTCGAAGTCACTAGTGCGCTCTCCGAGGACGGCCGGACCCGGATCTACACCGTGCGCGGCCAGCTGTTCTTCGTCGCCGTGGACAAGTTCATCGACAGCTTCGACTACCGCGAAGGCATCCATCACATCGAGATCGACCTGACCCGCGCCTCGCTGTGGGACAGCTCGGCGGTGGCCGCCATCGACAAGGTCGTCGGCAAGTTCCGCCGCAACGGCATGGAGGTCGAGGTGAAGGCCCCGCGAGGTGAAAGTGGTGAACTGCACGACAAGCTCGCGCAGCACGACAAGGGCGCCGACCTGGGGCCGGGCGGGCACTAGCACCGCCACCGTCATTGCGAGGAGTGCAGCGACGAAGCACAAAGGCGCGAAGCGCGTTGAACGGCCGCAGGCCGGCCCGAAGGGCGAGCGCAGCGAGTAATCTCCCTCCGAAACCCTCGGACCCCGACACTGCGCAAGCTTCAGGAGGTTGCCGCGGCCCCTGCGGGGCCTCGCAATGACGGTGCCCGTGGCGGCGCCGGGGGATTGGAGAGATTGGACCTCTTGTCCAGGCGTGGCAGGCTAGGCGGATGATGAATCTTCGCCGGCCGGCACCCCCGGCCGACCCCCGGGCCGAGCAGGAGCGGATTCGGCGTGCGCTGCTCTGGCCCATGCTGGGGGCCGCCATCCTGATCGTGATCCACGCCCTGCACGACCTGCTGGGCGGGGACTGGTCGCGGCTGGGCATCCTGCCGCGCGACGCGGTCGGGGCGCTGGGCATCATCACCTCGCCGCTGATCCACGGCTCCTGGGGCCACCTGCTCGCCAACGTGCCCACCCTCTGGGTGCTCGGCATGCTCACCCTCTATGGGTTCCCTCGCGCCACGCGCGTGGCGGTCCCGTTGATCTGGCTGATGGGTGGCCTCGGCGTCTGGCTCTTCGCCCGCGAAGGCCTGCACATCGGGGCCTCGGGCCTGACGCACGGCCTGATGTTCTTTGCCGTAGTTATTGGCATTCGTCGGCGCGACGCGCTGTCCATCGCGCTCGCCATCATCATCCTGTTCCTCTACGGCAGCATGATCTGGGGCATATTCCCCAGCGCGCCCCGGGTCTCATTCGAGGCGCACCTGTTCGGCGCCGTGGTCGGTGCGATCTGCGGCTGGTTCTTGTACCGGCGCGACCCGCTACCGCCCGCGCGACGGCCCTCCTGGGAGGAGGACGACGGGACGGATCCGGAGACCCTGCGCAAAATCGAGCAGGGGCGACTGGACGAGATCGAGCCGAAAGAACCGCTGGAGGGGCCCGGGCGTCGCGACTAGCCGAACACCCGTCCTTAATGCAGCTCCCGTCGGTCGGGGCATCCCGCGACGTTGCGGCGACGGCCCCTCTTCATGGCACCGTCATTGCGAGGAGGCGAAGCCGACGTGGCAATCTCCGAACGCTGGCAACGCGGTGCTTCCGGAGGGAGATTACTCGCTGCGTTCGCCCTTCGGGCCGGCCTGCGGCCGTTCAACGCGCTTCGCGCCTTTGTGCTTCGTCGGCTGCGCCTCCTCGCAATGACGGTGCAGGGTCCGGCTTGGTGGCGCGCGCTAGCGCCCGAAGGTCATGCGCATGCCGGCCATCAGGGTCAGGCCGGGGGCCGGTTCGTAGTAGCGGCGGTTGCCGTCGTTGATGCGGATGTTGTCGACGTGGTCCGCATCCAGCAGGTTGTTCGCGGCCACGAAGGCCTCGACATGGGCGTTGCCATCCTGCCAGTGGCGGCCCGCGCGCAGGTTCAGCGTGGTCTGTCCGCCCACTCGTTCGTCGTTGGCGTCGTTCACGTAGCGCCCGCCTGTGTACAGCGCATCGATGGTGAAAAAGTAAGGCCCCTGGCGCCAGTCGGCCTCCACGAACAGCTGCTCGCGCGGCAGCCCGGGCAGGCGGTTGCCATCGCGCCGCTCACCCTGCTGGTCCACGAAATCCCGATAGCGGAAGTCGTTCAGGCTGAGCGCGCTGGACAGCGTCCACTGCTCGGTCGCGGCCCAGTCGACCGCCAGCTCGAAGCCGTTGCGCGCGGTTCGGCCGGCGTTGGTGTAGAACGTGCGACCGTCCACGTTGGGCTCCTCGAACGGGGCGATCTCGTCGCGCACGCGGGTCGCGTAGACCGAGGCATCCCAGGCCAGGCGAGCGGTCTCGCGGCGGATCCCGACCTCGATGCTGCGTGCCCGCTGGGGGTCGAGGGCGTCGTTGAAGCCACCCCCGCCCTCGGGGTTCGCGAACTCGGTGAAGGTCGGGGTCTCGAAGTTGGTGGCCACGTTCACGTAGGCCCGGTAGTCCGGCTGGAAGTGCCAGATCAGCCCCGCCATCGCGCTGGTCTCGCGGAAGGTCCTCGCATCCGAGCGATCCGGTTCGCCGACCCGGTCAGAGAAGTGGTCGTCGATGGACATGCGGATGCGGTCGTGGCGCGCGCCGAGCACCATGTTCCAGTCCGACCCCAGCGCGGTGTCGGTTTGTATAAACACTCCTCGCGAGCGGGCGCGCTCTAGCTGGTCCAGGGCCAGATCTCCAACGACTTCGTCTTCGTCACAGTCCAGCCCCGGTGCGAAAGTCCCCGACGTACAGCGCCGGGTGCGGTCGTCACGCTGCTCTTCCAGGTCGATCCCGGTCAGCACCCGGGTCGGCCCGATGTCCTGTTCGTACTGGGCGTTGAGGCCGTAGAAGTCGCGATCAAAGGCCACCCGCGAGTCACCGGGGAATGGCAGTTGCTGCGCGTAGTCGCGCTGGGTCCAGAACCCCCCGAGGCGCAGCTCGCCGGGTCCGAGGGACTGTTCCCACTGCAACCCCGTCGTGAGCTGCTCGGCCGCCTGGGTACTGTCAAGGGCCGTGGCCAGCGGGGCGGCCGCGCGCCGGTTCTGACGCATCTCCTCGCGGGTGAGCCCGCCGGGGTCGTCGGTGCGCGGGGCATCGAGGTAGCGCAGGTGGAAGTTCAGCGTGCCGGCCTCCAGCTCCGAGGCGGTGTGCAGGCGCAGGTAGCGCTTCTCGGCGGTGGACTGGTCGCGGTAGCCGTCGACCGCGAAGTCGTGGGCGGTCAGGGAATAGCGATGGTTGCCGTGGTCCTGTTCGGCGATGGCCTCGGCGCGGCGATAACCGTAGCTGCCCAGCAGCACCCCGCCACCAAAGCCACGCGGGTCGCGGCCGTCGCGGGTGCGCGCCGAGATCACGCCTCCGGAGGCATTGCCGTACAGCGCGGCGCTGGGTCCGCGCAGGACCTCGATGTCGCGCAGGTTCAGCAGGTCGATCGCGTCCACCTGTGACTGGCCGTCGGGGGTGGTCTCCGGGATGCCGTCCTGCAGGATGCGCAGCCCGCGCACGCCAAAGGGAGCGCGCGATCCGAAACCGCGGATCGAGATCCGGACATCCTGGGCAAAGTTGTAGCGGTTCTGGGCGAACAGGCCCGGCACGCGATTGAGCGCCTCGTCCAGCTGCAGGCCCTGCCGCCCCTCGGTCGCCTGGCGCTCGTCCACGCGCGATACCGCGGCCGGCAGGTCCGCCAGCGGCGTGGCCAGGCGCGGAGCAGTGACAGTCACTTCGACTGGATCCAGGACCGTGGGCCCGTCGTCGGCCTGTGCGGTGACCGCCACCAACAGGCTGGCGAACAGGGGCCAGCGCACTCGCCCAGAGAACGTCGGATCCGGCCGTCGCGCCACCACGGTCCCTCCCATTCGGTACTGCATCGTGACGGGCCTCGAACCCGCTCACCCTTTAGAGGACTCGCCGCTCGCTAGCAGGTTCCCGGCCCAGGTGTTTCATTTGCGCAACAGTGTCGCGTTTTAACGCGATCTTCACCGCCCCGTAACGGACACGTCACTCGCCCTCCCCATGCTTGCGCCCTGTCGGGACGCCCTCGCGGCCCGCCAACCTGCACACTTTATGAAGGGGAGAATCCCATGAATCGCAAGCACCTGCTGACCAGCCTCATCGCCGCCGGACTCGTCGTACCGGCCCTGGCTACCGCCGACTGGACGCTGTACGGCCGCGCCCACCTGTCCGCCGATGTCCTCGACGACGGCGCCGACTACAACGAATTCAATGTGTCGAGCAATTCCAGCCGCCTGGGCTTCAAGGGCGAGCGCGAGTTCCGTGAACAACTGGTCGGGATGTTCCAGATCGAACAACAGATCAATTTCGACACCAACGGGACGAATTTCGCGACTCGCGATACCTTCGTCGGCATCAAGGGCTCCGAGTGGGGCATGCTGCGCATCGGCAAGTTCGACACCCCCTTTAAACGCGCCCGCGGTCCGGCCAACTTCTTCGGCGACCAGGTCGGTGACATGCGCAACCTGACCCGTTCCGCCGCGCAGACCGGCCGCTTCGACGAACGCTTCAATAACAGCATCCACTACCAGACCCCGAGCTTCGGCGGCCTGACCTGGAACATCCAGTACTCGAACGAGACGGACGGCGCCACCACCGCCGACGGGGCCCCGAACAAGGCCTACTCCACATCTCTGAACCTGAGCATGGGCGACCTGACCGGCGCCCTAGCCTACGAAAAGCAGGAAGATGGCGATGTGAACCCGGATGCCTGGCGCCTGGCCGTCGGCTATCGCATCACGCCCGCCTTCCGCATGGGCGCGTTCTACCAGAATTCCGAGACCGTCGGTGGCGACGACGCCGATGTCTACGGCCTGGGCGGCCAGTTCCGCCTGACCCCGAGCATGTACCTGAACGGTCACGTCTTCCAGCTGGATTCCGATCTGACTGATGCTGACGCAACGATGTACGCCCTGGGCCTGGAATACCGCCTCGACAGCGACCTGCGCTTCTACGGCAACATCGCAATGGTCGACAACGACGACAACTCGGCCCTGGCGCCGTGGAATGCCGCCAAGAGCGTCAGCCAGCCGGGTGTGGGTGGCGAGAACGCTACCGCCCTCTCGATCGGGATGCGTTACGACTTCTGACCGAGCAATACCGGGGCCGGCGGCCAGGACCGCCGTCCCCGTTTTCCGAGCCCCGCCGGACTACGCCCCGGCGGGGCTTTTTTGTGAGCTCAACGAGGCGCTGGCGGCGCAATTCCGTTGCGACACCGGGACCTTCAAGAATCGGGGAAATACAGGTAGAGATCGGTTTCGGTGCAACAGGCGCACACCGCAGTCCCGTTGGCGGGCTATCCGGGATGGGTTCATCGCCGCCGTTAAAGGATCGACACGGTCGCGCGCCTGCGGGGCAGATGCGCGACCGGCGATCGGCTCAGGGGCGTTTGGGGGTCTGGTATTCGGCTTCCTTCTGGAAGGGTTCCCAGATGGTCTCGTAGCCGACGAAGCCCTTTTCGTTGGGCTTCATCTGCCGGGTTACCAGAAAGCGTGACTTGCCGTCCGGCACTTCCGGGTGCTTCTTGTCGGATTGCTGACTCATGGTGCATTCACCTCGCTTCGATGAAAAAAGAGGGGCGGAGAACTGGCGTCGCCCTGCCCCGACATACTCACGCGCCGAACGCCTGCTCCATCACTCGATAGGGACCGCGCGCCCGCTGTCGATCTCCGGGCCCGACTCCACCTTGCCACCGTGTGCGATTTCCTCGTCGGTGGCATCGCGTACCAGCAGGATGTTCAGCTTGAAGATCACCTGACGGCCGCACAGTGGATTGTTGCCGTCGATGGTGATGGTCTTGTCGTCGAGCCGTGTCACCAAAAAGCTCTTGGTCTGGCCGCGATCGTTCTCCATCAGGATGGCGGTCCCCACCTCGCGGTACTCCTCCGGCACGTTTTCGATCGCGTCCGTGATCACGAGCGACTCGTCGCGCGGGCCATAGAGGGCGTTGCAGTCGATCGGCACTTCGATGGTTTCGCCCTGGGCACGGCCTTCCAGCTCGCCCATGACCTGGGGCGACAGGACCTCGTTGACGCCGTGGACATAGCCCAGCGGGAACTCGACCTCGGTCAGCACCTGGCCGGTTTTCTGGTCGATCACCTGGTAGTTCAGCTCGACGTACTTGTTGTCCTGGATTACTTCGGTCATGAACAGTCCCGCATTGTCAGAAAATGGACGCACCAAAGATGCGTACCTCGCCTTCCTCGTAGCCGAGGACCATCCGGCCCAGCCACTCGCCCTCCTTCTTCGTGCTGCGCACGCGATACAGGACGGTGACATGCTCGCCACGGCGAATAATGCCCAGGAAATCCCAGTCCTCGCTGAGATTGCGGGTCAACTCGCTCTGGGCGAACTGCTTGCCCACCTCGACCTCGTTAAGGCCAAACAGCAGGTGGTAGGAGAACCGGCGGACGAACTTGCCGTACTGCCCCTTGTTGGAGTGCTTGATTAGGTCGCTCCAGATGGGGTGGGCAATCTCGAGGATCTCCTGGTCGGAGTGGTCGATGATGTTCATCGAGGTCTCCGGCAACGTCTGTGCTTCAGCTACACTGGTCATATTGAAAACCCTCAGGTGTGGCGGTTGAAAGGGATGACCGACGCGCGAACGCGTGGGTCATCGCGGCTGCCGAGCATGGTGGCGGGGCCGGCTGCGGCCCCGCCACCGCAGCACCCTAGGCTTCCTCCTTCTCGGCCTCCTTGGCCGGCGCCTCGTCCTTGTCGACCAGGTGGTAGCAGGGCGCCTTCTCCATGGTGTACTCGCCCGTCTTCGGGTCACGACGCGAAACCGTCAGGTGGTGCCAGTTCTTGTCATCGAGCTTCATGTAGTCGCCGCGGTAGTAGTAGCCCGGCCAGCGGGTTTCCTTGCGGAACAGGGTGTGGTGGAAGACGCTCTCGGCGGTGCGCACGCGGTGCTTCAGCTCCCAGGCACGCAGCAGCTCGTGGATGTCCTCCGCCGCCAGCTTGTCCAGATCCTCTTCCAGGATCTTCATCTTCTTCAGGCCGATATTGAGCAGCTTCTCGTTGGTCATGTAGCTGACCGTTACGCCGCCACAGTATTCATCCATCAGCTTCTGCAGGCGGTCAAGACCCTGGCGCGGGTTGATGAAGTTCGGATTGACCGAACCGGCCACGACCTCGTTGCTGTAGATCTTGTAGTGCTCCAGCGGCTTGTAGATCTCCTCTTTCAGCTTGTTGATCTGCGAGTCGGAGACCCGGATACCGTCGGCCTTGCCATCGTCGATGTACTTGCAAGCGGCCTTGGCGGCCAGGCGACCCTCGGTGAAGGAACCGGAGGAGAACGCGTGCGGCGTCCCGCCCACGGCATCGCCGGCACCGAACAGGCCCTCGACGCTGGTCATGCGGTTGTAGCCCCAGAAGTACTCGGGCGGGGAGACATCCTCCGGACCGGAGCACCAGGCGCCACAACCCGTGGCGTGCGAGCCCATCACGTAGGGCTCCGAGGTGGTGAGCTCGGGGTTCTCGTTCTTGGGGTCCACGTCGGTGGCGGCCCACAGCACGGCCTGGCCGACGGTCATGCCCAGGAAGTTCTCCCAGCCCACCTCTTCAAGGTGCGGATCCTGGAAGGCCTCCATGGTGACCATGTGGATCGGGCCACGACCGGCATTCACCTCGTTCAGGAATGCGTGGTTGCGCAGGCAGGTCGGGATCGGGCGATGGGTCCGGTGGGAGGCCTCCGGATCGAGGTACTCCTTGCCGACCATCTCCTGCAGCTGCGGCCACCACTTGGATTCGTACTCTTCGCCATTGCAGTTCTGCGTACGGGTCTTCAGATGCAGGAAGTACGCACCCACCGGACCGTAGCCATCCTTGAAGCGGGCCAGCACGATGCGGTTCTCCATCTGGGTCATCTTGGCACCGGCGTTGATCAGCAGGCCATAGGCCGAGCCGGACGACCACGGGGCATACCAGACGCGACCCGCACCCTCACCGACCGAACGCGGCTTGAAGATCATCGAGGCGCCTCCGGCGGCCACGATCACCGACTTCGACTTGAAAACGTGGTAGTTGCCGGTGCGAACGTTAAAGCCCACGGCGCCGGCGACCCGGTTCTCCTTGGACTCGTCCATCAGCAGATGGGTCACGCAGATGCGGTTGTAGATCGTGTCCGCGGACTTCTTGGCGGCCTCGGCCACGATCGGCTTGTAGGACTCGCCGTGGATCATGATCTGCCAGCGACCTTCTCGCTGATAGGCGCCCGTCTTCGGGTCGCGCATCAGCGGCAGGCCCCACTCCTCGAACTGGTGCACGGTGGAGTCCACGTGGCGCGCCATGTCGAACAGCAGGTCCTCGCGCACCATGCCCATCAGGTCGATGCGGGCGTAGCGCACATGGTCCTCGGGGTTGTTCTCGCCCCAGCGGGTGCCCATGTAGCAGTTGATCGCGTACAGGCCCTGGGCCACCGCACCAGAGCGGTCGATGTTGGCCTTTTCGGCAATCACGACCTTCTTGTCCTGCCCCCAGAAGCGGGCTTCCCAGGCGGCACCCGTGCCGCCGAGCCCGGCGCCACAGACCAGGATGTCGATGTTGTCTTCGACGATTGTCTTGTAGGCCATCAGTAGTACACCCCTTCTTTCAGTTTGAGACCGGCGGCCTCAAGCGTGTGCAGATCCCCCTCATCCATCCGGATGTACTTGGGCTCGTTGAACAACAGCTGGCTGTCACGCATGGATTTGTCCGGTGCGGGGACGTCCGCCAGCTGCGGGATGTGCTTGCCCCAGGGCTTGGTGGTAATCGGCGACAGGAAGTCCTTCTCCCGACCGTCGCGGAACTTGATCTTCCAGGCGATGGTGCCGCGCTCTTCGTCGCGATCGACGCGCACGCTGTGCCCCAGTGGGGCGAAGTCCGCGTAGCCGCGCACGTCAATCGCATGGTGCGGGCAGGCCTTCACGCAGGAAAAGCATTCCCAGCACATGTTGGGCTCGATGTTGTAGGCGCGACGGGTGGTTTCGTCGATATGCATGATGTCTGACGGGCAGATGTCCACGCAGTACCCACAGCCATCGCAACGGGTCATGTATACGAAAGTTGGCATGGTTGTCCTCGATCGATGCTGGTGTTCGGGTTAATGGCTAGTAGTGGTGCGGCGCTTCACGCTGGATGCCCTTCCCCATCTCCATCGGCGCATCGCGCAGCAGTTCCATCGAATGGCGCTGCTGTTGCTCGGGATCGTCGCGCGTGAGGGTCGGGAGGTTCTCGGCGGAGCCGTCGGCACGGGTAATGCGCTTCTGGTAGGCCGCGGCAGGCTTGAAGAACATGTGCGCGAACTTGGACCAGTAGACGGTCGCGAACAGGGTCGTGGTCGCCGCGAGGAAGAGCGCGAAGAACAGCCACCCGAGGGCGCCGGTGCCCTGGGTCAGCGACCACAGGATGGCGAAGGTCGACATCGCCAGCAGCGACACGATGAACAGATCGGCCCGGACCAGCTGGTACCAGCGACGGCCCTCGGAGTAGACGTCGACGCGAATGAAGAACCAGAACCAGTAGCCGCCGAAGGCCAGCGACAGGGCGCCCAGATGCCACAGGACCGGCCACACGCCCGCGGCGGGCTCGCTGGCGTAGCCAAAGATCAGGACCGCGGAGGAGACCACGAACAGGATAAAGCCCCACATGGTGAACAGATGGGACGCGCGTCGTTTCGGGTTCTTGAATTCACCGGAGGTGATGACCTCTTTCCCCAGGGTCTGCATGGCCTGGGAGAATTTCTCGCCGCCGCTCACGCTGCGGGTCGCGTTCTTCTCGGCTTTCTTGGCGTTCTCGAAGAAGTACTGGGCACTCCTCTTGTGCATCATGTCGAGGATCGTGCCGGCGGCCACCAGAATGACCATGAGCACGACATACGCCTGCATTGCGGCTGGTGGAATAAACGCAGCCAGTTCGGCAAAGGGATTGCTAGTGATCACGGCGTCAGGCCTCCTCAGAGTGTCCAATGGGCACACCGAGTCTGTGCCAACTCGATCTTTTGCTTCAAATCAAACTTGCTTCCCCGCGCATAAGCCCGATGAATGAGGTCATATGCTTATTTATGGAAACACTTATCTAGCGGCCCAGGCAGACGCCATCGCAAGCCGCCAGGCTGGCCCGGGGGCGGCACACCGCCCGCTGCCCGCAGCACGCGGGTCCGGGGCGCCAGCGATGGCACCGGAACGAACGCCCGGGCCGGGTGAGACAAAGGGAGAACGGCCGCTGATCGAGGCGCTCCCGGGGCAGGGCTGACGGCCCTGACGGGTGGACAGATCCGGATTTGCGGCTGCGGGGGCGGTCAAGAAACCCGAACCTTTATGGACTATCTTGTGCTACGTTCGGGGTCGACCAGCAGCGCGCCCGCCCCGTCAACCGGGTGGGCGCATGCGCCCCGAACACGACTTACGTGTGGCACAGACCACCCCATCCATGCAGTTCACATCCAGCGTCGGCAGGAGAGAAAGCCCCATGATCAAACCGCACGGTGCAGACACCCTGAAGCCCCTGTTCGTCTACGACCCCGATCAACACCACGCCCTGCTGCAGGAGGCCGAGACCCTGCCCTCCGTGGTCATCAGCTCCGGCGCCGCCGGCAACGCCGTCATGATGGGCGGCGGCTATTTCACGCCGCTGACCGGGTTCATGAATGTCGCCGACGCCATGAGCTGCGCGGAGAACATGCGAACCACCAGCGGCCTGTTTTTCCCGGTGCCCGTGGTCAACCTGCTGGAGGATGCGGACGCCATTCGCGGGGCCAAGCGGATTGCCCTGCGCGACCCGAACATGGAGGGGAACCCGATCCTCGCCATCCAGGAGGTCGAGGCGATCGAGGAATTCACGCCCGAGCAGATGGCGACCATGACCGAAAAGGTCTACGGCACGACCGACATGGAACACCCCGGGGTCGCCGCCTTCAACAGCGTGGGCCGCGTCTGCGTATCGGGGCCCATCCAGGTGCTGCACTTCTCGTACTTCCAGGACGATTTCCCCGATACCTTCCGCACCGCCGTCGAGATCCGCAACGAGATCGCGGAACGCGGCTGGAACCGGGTGGTCGCGTTTCAGACCCGCAACCCGATGCACCGCGCCCACGAAGAGCTGTGCCGCATGGCCATGGAGCAACTGGATGCGGACGGCGTGGTGATCCACATGCTGCTGGGCAAGCTCAAGCCCGGCGACATCCCGGCCCCGGTGCGCGACGCCGCCATTCGCAAGATGGCCGAGCTCTACTTCCCGCCGAACACGGTGATGATCACCGGATACGGCTTCGACATGCTCTATGCCGGTCCGCGCGAGGCCGTGCTCCATGCGCTGTTCCGCCAGAACATGGGCGCGACCCACTTCATCATCGGGCGTGATCACGCCGGGGTGGGGGACTACTACGGGCCGTTCGATGCCCAGACGATCTTCGACACCGAGGTACCCGCGGGCGCGCTGGAGATCGAGATCTTCCGGGCCGACCACACGGCCTACTCGAAGAAGCTAGACCGGGTGGTGATGATGTGCGATGCACCCGACCACACGAAGGAGGATTTCGTGCTCCTGTCCGGCACCAAGGTTCGCGAGATGCTGGGCCGAGGCGAGGCACCGCCGGTCGAGTTCTCCCGCCCGGAAGTGGCCAAGATCCTGATGGAGTACTACCAGGGGCTGAACCGGTAGCAGAAACGCGGTTCAGGCATCCGACCACCCGCACACTCGCGCGGGTGGCCGGATGTCGGCTCCGGCTAATAGGTCTTGGACAAGGTCGCCTGGATCTGCGCGAAGGTGCGGGCGACGTCGAAGGTCTGCACCTGAATCCCCAGCTGACGCCCGATCTGGGTCGCCGAGAATATCCCCCTTATGCGAGTCTCACCCGTCTGGGGATCCCGCTGACCGACCAGCGCATGCTGGCGCCCCCAGTCCTTCAGCGTGGCGACGATATCCGCCACGTCCGCCTGCATCACGCGCTGCATGTCCAGCAGGTCCACGTCATCCAGCGGCACCATCAGGTCACGCACCCGAAGGTCGTCGTACCGCATGCCGCGCTCGTTCACCATCTGGACCGGGCGCTCCCCCTGAGTGTCGCGGGCCGTGATCAGACCCAGCACGCGCTCCGAGTCCACTACGATCAGCAGCCGGACACCCCGGGCGATCATCTGCTCGGTCGCCTGGTTGAGCGTCGCCTCGGGACCGATCGTCGCAACCGGCACCCGGCGGAAATCGGTCATTACGCACAGCGCCGAGGAAGCCAGGGTGACCTGGGGGTCTTCCTCCGACACCTGCTGGAGCCCGATTCCGGGGGCCGCCTTTTGCGACGGAAGGGGCTTGTGCGGGAATTCTGCGGTCATCGCGTTTCTCCATCCACGGTGGAATCCAGAGGGACACGAATGACGCGCCCTCTCCTAGACGATGCCCTGAGACGAAGGCGCTGACAAGCGGGTCGATCATCCCGCGCCGAAACGCCACCCCGCTGCCGAATGCGGGCCGTATGACCGAGTCGGATCAGGCCGCGCTCTCCTCGGGTGTCGCCCGGATCGCGAAGTCCATGGTCTCGAGATCGCCCAGCGCCCAGGTCGCCCGCGGCGCCCCAAGCCCGGCCACGGTGCCCGGATTCACGAGCCAGGTGGCGCCATCCTTCACGTGCGGCTGCTGGCGGATCTCGGTCTCGTGGCTGTGGCCGCAGCAGACGAGGTCATAGTCCCCGGTGCAGGCCATCGCATGGGCGTAATGGGGGTAGTGCGTGACGAAGATGCGCCGGCCACCGAGGGTGATGGTGGCGTCCAGCCCGTAGTAGTGCAGGAGGCCATCGGACTGGTGCGCGATGCGCGAGATCGCGACCGGGTCCCCCAGGTTGTTGCCGTGCACCGCGTGGATCGGCACACCCAGCTTCAGTGACGCCCGCAGCGTGTTGCCGCCGATCACGTCACCACAGTGGATGACCGCCTCGGCGCCCTCGGCAATGCCGGCCTCGATCGCGCGGGCCAACATCGGGCCACGGTCGTGACTGTCGGAAACAATGCATACCTTCATGGGTTGGCAGGCCTCTGTTGTGAAATTCCGGTGCCGGAACGATAACACTGCCGCGCCCCGCCCTGCGTCCGGGCCCGATTCGGGGCATCCGAACGGGCGCGAAGAATCCATCTTTGACTCCCTTGTGGTGGATACCCCGGAACTGCATAGTGGGGGTAACCCCGATCGAAGTAAGGGGTATTGCAGTATATCGCGATTGTCTAACTTACAAGGCGTTGACGATTTATGGCACAGACCCCGTCGCAGGAAATCAAGAACACCACCTGTTACATGTGCGCCTGCCGCTGCGGCATCCGGGTGCACCTGCGCGACGGGGAGGTGCGCTACATCGATGGCAACCCGGAGCACCCGATCAACGAAGGCGTGATCTGCGCCAAGGGCGCCTCCGGGATCATGAAACAGCACTCGCCCGCGCGGCTGACCCAGCCCCTGCGGCGCAAGGCCGGCGCCGAGCGCGGGGATGGCGAGTTCGAGCCGATCTCCTGGGAAGAGACCTTCGAGATCCTCGCCGAACGCCTCGGGCACATCCGCGAGACCGACCCGAAACGCTTTGCCCTGTTTACCGGGCGCGACCAGATGCAGGCCCTGACCGGGCTGTTCGCCAAGCAGTTCGGCACCCCCAACTACGCGGCCCACGGCGGCTTCTGCTCGGTGAACATGGCCGCCGGCATGATCTACACCATCGGCGGCTCGTTCTGGGAGTTTGGCGGCCCCGACCTGGAACGCTCGAAGCTGTTCGTGATGATCGGCACCGCGGAGGACCACCACTCCAACCCGCTGAAGGTGGCGATCTCCAAGTTCAAGCGCCAGGGCGGGCGCTTCATCTCCATCAACCCGGTGCGCACCGGCTACTCGGCCATCGCCGACGAATGGGTGCCGATCCGCCCCGGGACCGACGGTGCCCTGCTGCTGGCACTGATCCACGAGATCATCAACAAGGGCCTGTACGACCGCGACTTCCTGGTCCGCTACAGCAATGCCGGCCAGCTGGTGAACATGAACGAGGAGCAAGACGACTTCGGCATGTTCCTGCGCACCGAGGATCCGCCCGAGGAGGGCTGCTACGACGCGCAGAACCAACTGTGGTGGGACCGCAAGACCGGACGCGCGGTGCCGACCCACACGCCGGATGCCGATCCGTTCCTGCTCGGCGAGTTCACCCTGGATGACGGCACCCCGGCCAAGCCCGCCTTCCAGCTGCTGCAGGACCGGGTCGCCGAATACACGCCGGAATGGGCCGCCCGGATCACCGGGATCGATGCCGAGGACATTCGCCGGCTGGCCCACGAAATGGGCGTTACCGCGCGCGACCAGCGCATCGAACTCCCCATTGCCTGGACCGACTCCTGGGGCGTGGAACACGAATCCGTCACCGGGAACCCGGTGTCGTTCCATGCGATGCGCGGACTGGCCGCGCACTCCAACGGCTTCCACACCATCCGTTCGCTGTCGATTCTGATGTCGCTGCTGGGCACCATCGACCGCCCCGGCGGCTTCCGCCACAAGGCGCCGTTCCCGCGTCCGATTCCACCCTGCGCCCGCACGCCCAAGGGGCCGGAGGGCGTGCAGCCAGGCAAGCCGCTGGACGGCATGGTGCTCGGCTGGCCCGCGGACCCGGACGACCTGTTCGTGGACGACAAGGGCGAGCCGGTACGCCTCGACAAGGCCTTCTCCTGGGAATACCCGCTGGCCGTGCACGGCATGATGCACAACGCCATCACCAACGCCTGGCGCGGGGACCCCTACCCGATCGACACCTTGCTGATCTTCATGGCCAACATGGCGTGGAACTCGACCATGAACACGGAAGAGGTCCGCAAGATGCTGAACGACAAGGATGACAACGGGGACTACAAGATCCCGTTCCTGGTCGTCGCGGACGCGTTCCAGTCCGAGATGACCGCGTTCGCGGATCTGATCCTTCCGGATACCACCTATCTGGAACGCCACGACGTGATGTCCATGCTGGACCGCCCGATCTCCGAGTTCGACGGCCCGGTGGACTCGGTGCGGATCCCGGTGGTGCCGCCCAAGGGCGAGTGCAAGCCGTTCCAGGAAGTCCTTATCGAGCTCGGCTCGCGCCTGAAACTGCCGGCGTTCGTGAACGAGAACGGGGAGCGCAAATTCCGCGACTACCCCGACTTCGTCGTCAACTACGAGACCGAACCGGGCTCCGGTATCGGCTTCCTGGCCGGCTGGCGCGGCAAGGGCGGGGAGAAATCCCTGCGCGGCGAACCCAACCCCAACCAGTGGGAGATGTACGCCCAGAACAACTGCGTATTCCAGTACGAGCTGCCGCGCAGCTACCAGTACATGCGCAACTGGAACAAGGGTTATCTCGAGTGGTCGCAGCGCAACCGCATCACGCGCTTTGGCGAGCCGATCCTGATCCACCTCTATTCCGAGGTGCTGATGAAGTTCCGCGCCGCCGCTCAGGGTAAGGGCCCGTCGCGCAAGGCGCCGGCGCATCTGGCCAAGCGCGTGGAGACCTTCTTCGACCCGCTGCCGTTCTACTACGACCCGCTGGAGTACCAGACCACCAACAAGCACACCTACCCCCTGGCCGCGATCACCCAGCGTCCCATGGCGATGTACCACTCCTGGGACTCCCAGAACGCCTGGCTGCGACAGATCCACGCGCACAACCTGCTCTACGTGAATTCGCGCACCGCGCGGGCCGCCGGGATCAACGACGAGGACTGGATCTGGGTGGAAAGCCAGTGGGGCCGGGTACGCTGCATGGCCAAGTACTCCGAGGCGGTCGAACCCGGAACGGTCTGGACCTGGAACGCGATCGGCAAGGCCGCGGGGGCCTGGAACCTGACACCCGAGGCCAACGAGTCGCGCAAGGGTTTCCTGCTGAATCACCTGATCTCCGAGGAGCTCCCGGGCGATGAAGGCCCGATCTCCAACTCCGACCCCGTCACCGGGCAAGCCGCCTGGTACGACGTGCGCGTGCGCATCTACAAGGCCGAAGAAGGGGCGCCGCAGGAGACATCGCCCCAGTTCAAGGCCCTGCACCCCTACCCCGGCCAGTCCAAGCGGGCCCGTGTGGTGAACTTCTTTGCGGGAATAGGAGGTAAGAAATGACCCAACTCGCCCTTGTCATCGATCTCAACGTCTGCGTGGGCTGCCACGCCTGCGTCACCAGCTGCAAGGAATGGAACACCTCGGGCGATGCCGGCCCGCTGGTCGACCAGAACCCCTACGACGCGGACCCCACCGGTACCTTCTTCAACCGCGTGCAGAGTTTCGAGGTCGGTGAATACCCGAATACCGAGACGGTCCACTTTCCCAAGTCCTGCCTGCACTGCGAAGAGCCGCCCTGCGTGCCGGTCTGCCCGACCGGGGCGTCCTACAAGCGCGAGTCGGACGGCATCGTTCTGGTCGACTACGACAAGTGCATCGGCTGCAAGTACTGCTCCTGGGCCTGCCCCTACGGGGTGCGCGAGGTGGACGCCGAGAGCAAGGTGATGACCAAGTGCACCCTGTGCGTGGACCGCATCTACAACGAGGAGCTGCCGGAGTGGGATCGCAAGCCGGCCTGCGTACGGGCCTGCCCGACCAACGCACGACTCTACGGGGACATTCATGATCCCGAATCGGTCGTCTCGAAGGCGATCCGCGAAGCAGGCGGCTATCAGCTGATGCCGGAATGGGGCACCAAACCGGCCAATCACTACCTGCCACGACGCAAGACTCAGCTGACCATCCGCGAGGACGAGGTGGAGCGCGCCGACAACCCGCTGAAGATCGACAGTCAGCTGCCGAAGCCCGGGCAGGAAGAACCCTCGCTCGACGACGTCACCAGCTGGTAAACAGGGACGAAGACACTATGCATCCAGCCTTCTCGGTTATCTTTCTCACCACCCTGATCGGCGCCGGCCAGGGCCTGTTTCTCGGTCTGTTCGGTGCCGAGTCTCTCAGTCTTCTGGGCGTGCTGCCGCCGCCCGGTTCGGACTTCCTGGCGCTGGGCTCCGCACTCGCCCTGGTCTTTCTGGTCCTCGGGCTGGTCGCCTCGTTCTTCCACCTGGGGCGCCCGGAACGCGCCTGGCGCACCGCCACCAAGTGGCGCACCTCGTGGCTGTCGCGCGAGGTAATCGTGCTCCCGGCGTTCATGGGCGTGGTCTTCCTGTACGGCGCGGCCCACGCGTTCGGGTTCAACCCGCCTCTGGGCACGCTGGCCGGGGACGTCCCCATCCTGCCGACCGTCGTGCTCGGTGCCATCGGCGCGCTGCTGGCGATCGTTCTGTATGTCACGACCGCGATGATCTACGCCTGCATCAAGTTCCTGCAGGAATGGCACTCCCCGCTGACCGTGGTGAACTACACCGTGCTGGGCGCTGCCAACGGCTTCACGCTGGCGGCTGCCTATGCGGCCTGGGCCGGTGTCCCGCTGGTCGCGTTCCTGGCGACGGTGGCGATCGTGCTGACGCTGCTGGGCCTGGCCACCCGCATCGCATCGCTGGTGCGCAACGCCCGTATCAAGTCGAAATCCACGGTGCAGACCGCGATCGGCGTGAAGCACCCGAAGATCCAGCAGAAGTCCCAGGGCTTCATGGGCGGTTCGTTCAACACCCGGGAGTTCTTTCACCACATGTCCGCGACGTTCCTGCGCGGGATGAAGTGGATCTTCCTGCTGGGGGCGTTCGCGATCCCGGCGCTCCTGCTCCTGATCGCCCTGGTCACCCGGGTCGACCCGGTCAATGTGCTGATCGCCGCGTTTGTCATCCAGTACCTGGGACTGGTGGCCGAGCGCTGGTTCTTCTTCGCCCAGGCCAACCACCCGCAGAACATCTACTACCAGTCGGTCGCCTGACCCCGGTCGGGGGGCGGCCTGGCCGCCCCCCGTCCACCCCCACTACGGGCCCTGTTTCAAACAGACCGCTCAGGTGGCAGGCCAGCCCTCCGTCGCGATGCCTTCCCCCAGATCGACCTCTACCAGGCGGCGACGCACCTCCAGCAGCTTCTCGACCAGGGCCGGTTCGACGCGCTCGTAGGCCTCCGCGTCCGGCACCCGGTTAACCACCACCCCCAGCAGTTCGGTGATCGCGTTACCGATCGAGTTCTGGCTGATCGTCACGATCAGCCGGCCCTCGTCATTGCGGTAGATCAGCTGCTTGAAGGCCGGCTGCCAGCGAATGGCATGGGCGTACTTGGCATCGGTAAAGCAACGGTCGCGTACCTTCTTGGCGGTCTTCAGGAAGTCATTGTTGAACAGCAGGACCTCCTCCACCGCATCGGGAAAGTGCACGCCCTCGGGAATCGGGGCATTGCGGGTGGAGACCTGCGAGAAAAAGGTGCGGTAGAAGTCCAGAAAGCCCTGCAGGACGGCGTCGTATTCGCGCCAGAAGCGGATGTCCTTCAGCGCCTCGACCCCGCCCTGGATCTCCCAGCTCGGCAGCCCATGCGGGTAGCCGGTCAACCCGAGGCGCGCCTCGTGATCGGACGCCGGGCGCAGGATCTGCAGATCCAGGGCCCGGGTAAAGAACGCCCGGTAGACATCGCGCATATAGGCCTGGAACAGGCTGTGCTGACCGCCATCAGTCAGATTGGGGTTGCCCGGATCCGCCAGCGGCGCATCGGCCAGTTCCGACTTCGGAAAGACGATGAAATGGTTGTGCAGCATGCGGATGCTGGGCACCCCCGGCGCGGTCAGCGGCCACGTCGCGTCCAGGCTGGCCTCGCCCGCCAGCACCAGGGCCTCGGCCGGGTCCGGGTACTGCTCCAGCATGTACTCGATGATCACCCCGTTCATCCGGTTCCAGACATGCCGCACCGGCTCCGGCACCTGGGTGCGCCGCACCGGGCGGCCCATCGGGTCGAGGATGGTCTGCGAGGTGTTGTAGATGATGGAACAGTCGAACTCGTTGCTGTGCCCCAGCGCCTTGCGATAGAGCAGCAGGTTTTCCGGATTCACCAGCAGCCCGTTGTTGTGGACCAGGTCCGCCAGGTTTTCGGTGCTGTTGAAGAATTCGTTGGGTTTCATGCCCTCCGGGATGTCCAGGGGGATGGGCCGAAACGGCGTGGTGATCTCGCGGGGGCCGGCTTGCATGACGGTCAGTGACTCCTTGCAGGGGGGCGATGCCAGGGCGGCGCGGGCGGACTTGTACCTACAACCACAATGCCTGTACTGTAACTTGCGCGGCTCGGGAGTGTCTGCCGCGACCATAGCACAACCACCCACTCCTCAGAGGAGCGAGAGCATGCGACTGATTCTGTTGGGGGCGCCCGGCGCCGGCAAGGGCACGCAAGCCCAGTACATCTGCGAGAAGTACAACATCCCGCAGATCTCTACCGGCGACATGCTGCGCGCGGCGGTGAACGCAGGCACCCCACTGGGCATGAAGGCCAAGGAGGTCATGGATGCAGGCGGCCTGGTCTCCGACGACATCATCCTGGGTCTGGTGAAGGAACGCGTGGAGCAGCCCGATTGCTGCGACACCGGCTTCCTGTTCGACGGCTTTCCGCGCACCATCCCGCAGGCCGAGGCCCTGAAGGAACAGAACGTGCCGCTCGACTTTGTCGTGGAGGTGGATGTCCCGGACGAAGAGGTGATCCGGCGCATGAGCGGGCGGCGGGTGCACCCGGGCTCCGGTCGCACCTACCACGTCGAGTTCAACCCGCCGAAGGTCGAGGGCAAGGACGACGTCACCGGCGAGGACCTGATCCAGCGCGAGGACGACAACGAAGAGACGGTGCGCAAGCGCCTGGAGGCCTATCACAGCCAGACCCAGCCGCTGGTCGAGTTCTACTCGAAGTGGGCGGACAGCGATGACCCGTCGGCGCCGCAGTACGTCCACATCAAGGGGACGGGGTCGGTGGAAGACATCCGCGACCAGATCTTCAAGGCTCTGGGCTGACGATCTCGCGGAAGGCCCGGAAAGTGCCTCCCACGAGGTAAAAAGGCCCGCCCGGAGCACCGGGCGGGCCTTTTCGATTCGGGGACCAGCCAACCGGCCAGCCCCCTTTGCTGCCGAGCGGGCCGCGACTAGCGCCCCAGGACTTTGGTCACCTTGTTCTGCCGCAGCCGGTAGGCATCCGGCATACCGGAACCCAGCAGGGGCCGCAGGTACATGCGGAAGGCATCGGTCACATCGGTGCCCGAGGCATCGATGAACTCGTCCGGCATCACCTTGGTCTTGCCGGCGACCGCCTCCAGCGGCACATACTCGTAGTCCACCGAGTAAAAGCCGGTGCGCTTGATCGCCACCGAACCGTCGCGACCTTCCCACATCGCGAACTGCACAGCCTTCTCGCCCACCTCGCGGGCTTCGCGCTGGTCGACATCCGAAACACAGCCAATAAAGGCCCGCTGCAGATAGCCGAAGGTGTCGCCACGCACCCGCTTCACCCCCAGCTTGTCGCGAATCTCGCCACACAGCATGTCCGCCAGCGCCCCGGTACCGGAGAGCTGGACGTTGCCATGGGCATCCTTCTCGACATCCTTCGCCAGCTTGGTCGCGATGGGTTCATCGTTGGCATCGTGGATGCCCTCGCTGACCGCGATCACACAACGGCCGTGGCGATCCATGGTGGCCTTCACATCCTTCAGGAACTGGTCGACCTCGAACACCCGCTCCGGCACGTAGATCAGGTGCGGCCCGTCATCCGGGAATTTCTTGCCGAGCGCGGAGGCCGCGGTGAGAAAACCGGCATGACGCCCCATGACCACCGCCAGATAGATCCCCGGCAGGGCGTAGTTGTCGAGGTTGGCACCAATAAAGGCCTGCGCCACGAACCGTGCCGCCGACGGGAAACCCGGCGTGTGGTCGTTCTCCACCAGGTCGTTGTCGATCGTCTTCGGGATGTGCACGCAGCGCATCGGATAGTTGGCCTTGCGCGCCTCCTCGCTGACGATGCGGACCGTGTCGGAGGAGTCGTTGCCGCCGATATAGAAGAAGTAGGTGATCTCGTGGGCCTTCAGGACCTTGAAGATCTCCTTGCAGTAGTCAAGGTCCGGCTTGTCGCGCGTGGACCCCAGGGCGGACGAGGGCGTCTGCGCGACCATCTCCAGGTTATGGGTGGTCTCCTGGGTCAGGTCCAGGAATTCCTCGTCGATGATCCCGCGGACCCCGTGGAAGGCCCCGTAGACCAGTTCGACGTCGGTGAATTTCCGGGCCTCGAGGACCGCACCCACCATGGATTGATTGATTACCGCCGTCGGGCCTCCACCCTGGGCGATCAGAACCTTGGCCATCTTCGTCCTCCTTTTGCGACTTGCGTGCGAACCATCGGTGAACCGGCCGCATAGCGACCGGGGCATCTCGATGCAACAAAGCCCGAAGATAGCAAATTCCGCACCCTGTGTACGGAATTGTTTAATTGTATTATCAGAAACTTATTTAATGGCGCACAGCCCGGCGGGCCTACCTGCATAAGCGTCAGTTGTGCCCCCTGGCAGGGGGCAAGGCAGAACTCAGTCGCGCAGGTGCTGATTGACGAAGTGCGTGACCCGAATCATCGCGTCGCGCGAGGCGAGGTCATCGGCGAAGGTGCGGTTATTGCCGTTGCGGAAGTCGAAGCCGCGACCCACACCGGGATATTCGATCCAGGTGACATCACCGCCGCGGCTCTCCAGTCCATCCGCGGCCATGCGCGCGGTACGGTGGCGCTGGTACTGCTCCTCGTCGCCGATCAGGATCATCATCGGGATCTCGAGCTGATTGACCTCGTTGGCGTAGCGGTACACCTGGTGCGGCTCGCCCAGATTCGGGTCCTGCAGGTGCGGGTAGTAGCCGGCCCAGCAGGCGACATCCTCGACCTGGCGCTCGAAGGTGACGGCGACCTTCAGGGTCTTGTAGCCGCCACGAGTGATGGAGACCAGGCAGGCACGGTCGCCCGCGATGTCGTCACGCGCCAGCAGGACATCCAGCCCGCTGTTCAGATCGCCTTCCAGCTCGTAGTCATGATCCAGCGGGTGGCTCTCCATGAAGCGGCCGGTGTACAGGTCCGGCGCCAGCACCACGAAGCCGCGGGCGGCCAGGCGCTTCACGTGCAGTTCGGCCAGGTCGTCCAGGCCGCGCCGGCCGTGGGTCCAGAGGATCGCCGGATAGGCCTCGCCATCGGCCGGTCTTGCCACCATCGCCGGGATGTCGATGCCGTCGCGCTGGTATTCGATGCGTTCAATGGTGACCTCGTGGTTCTCCAGATCGGAATACATCACGCCGTCTTCCCACCAGTCGTCATCCCACCACCAGTTGTCGGAACCGGTGGGTTCATCGGCCGCCAGCGGCGCTACGAACAGGCTGGCAGCCGCCAGGAACAGGAGAGGACGCAGTACAGAAACCATCGGGAACCTCGTGCGGATCAATGTGGACAGGGCCGTCACAGGGAGACGGGCCGCTCGCGGGCTTTCTTCCGAGGGTAGTGCAAATGGCGAGGCCCTGCCGGGGGGCGCAGCAGATCGCCCAGATCCGACAGACTCCTAGTCTCCGCCGGAAAACCCGAGCTGGCGCCAAGCCTCGTAGACGACCACGGCGACTGCGTTGGAGAGATTCAGGCTGCGGCTGCCGGGCTGCATGGGCAGGCGCAAGCGCTGCCCGGGAGGCAGGGCTTCGAGCACCGAGTGGGGAAGACCGCGGGTCTCGGGGCCAAACAACAGGGCATCGCCAGCGCGGAAGGCCGGCGCATCATAGCGGGCGTGGCCGCGCGTGGTGATGGCGAAGACCCGGTCGGGCCGCACCGATTCCCGCCACTGTTCGAGGCTGTCATACTCTTGCACCCGGGCCAGCTCGTGATAATCGAGCCCGGCGCGGCGCGCCCGCGCACTGTCCAGCTCGAAGCCGAGCGGATGGATCAGGTGCAGCGCAGCGCCGGTATTGGCTGCCAGACGAATGATGTTGCCGGTGTTCGGCGGGATCTCCGGTTGAAAGAGGACGATGTGAAGCATGAGTGATTCGCGCACCGATCCGCGGCTGGCCCTGGAGTTCTGCGGGCTGCATTTGAACACGCCGCTGGTGCTGCTGTCCGGCTGCGTCGGCTTCGGCGAGGAGTACACCCGCGTGGCCGGCTTCTCCAATCGCGACGCCGGTGCGATCTGCCTGAAGGGCACCACCGGCCAGGCCCGTCTGGGCAACGCGCCGCACCGGGTCTACGAGACCCCGGACGGCATGCTCAACGCCATCGGCCTGCAGAACCCGGGCGTGGACCACGTGGTGGACCACACCCTGCCGCAGCTGGACTTCGAGGAGACCCGCTTCTTTGCCAATGTCTCCGGCTCCACCATCGAGGAGTACATCGAGGTCACCCGCCGCTTCGACGACTCGCCCATCGACGCCATCGAGATCAACATCTCCTGCCCCAATGTAAAGGAAGGCGGCGTCGCCTTCGGCAACGACCCGGACATGTCCGCGCGCGTGGTCGAGGCCTGCCGCAAGGTCACCTCCAAGCCGCTGATCACCAAGCTTTCGCCCAACCAGACCGACATCGCCGAAAACGCCCGCCGCTGCATCGAGGCCGGCACCGATGCTTTTGCGGTGATCAACACGCTGATGGGCATGGCGGTGGACGTCGAGAACCGGCGCGCAGTGATTGGCAACAACCAGGGCGGACTCTCGGGGCCCGCGATCAAGCCGATCGCGCTGCTGAAGGTCCAGCAGGTCTATCAGGTGGCCGCGCCCCACAACGTGCCGATCATCGGACAGGGCGGCGTGATGAACGCCACCGACGCGCTGGAATTCCTGATCGCCGGGGCCAGCACCGTCGGCGTGGGCACCGGGCTGTTCTACGACCCGCTGTGCCTGCCCAGGATCCTCCACGGCATCAGCGACTACATGGACCGCCACGGCTACACCCACGTACGCGACCTGACCGGCACCCTGCAACTCAACGGCGCCGTCTTCGCCTGCGCCCCGCCCGCCCCGCAGGACCCCACCACCTGAAGGCCTGTTTCACCACGAAGCACACGAAGGCACGAAGAACGGCCAGGTCAAAAGCGATAGAGCATTAACAGGAAGATGGGAAGGACGGAAGAATGCGGGAATGGTGCCCCGGGACTGATCAACCCGCCGGGCAGGCCCCAGGACACGGGCCAGCGGCCTTTACCCAAAAACCCTTCCCATCTTCCCTTCTTCCTGTGAACCGCTTTTGACCTGGCCGTTCTTCGTGCCTTCGTGGGCTTCGTGGTGAAATCAGCCTAGTCGTCGTCGAGGCCGAGTTCGTGGATCTTGCGGGTGAGGGTGTTGCGCCCCCAGCCGAGCAGGGCCGCCGCCTGCTGGCGGTGGCCGCCGGTGGCGTTCAGGGCCTCGCGGATCACCGTGCGCTCCAGTTGCGGCAGCACCGAACCCAGCAGGTCCTGGTCTCCACGCTGCCAGTGCTGGCGGGCCACCTGGGCCAGTTCGGCCGTCCAGTCCCGCGGGCCGGCGACCACGCCGGCCGGACCACCGTCCGGCTCGGTCCGGGGCTCGGCGGGCTGGTGCAGCTCGGCCGGGAGGTCGTCCAGGTGGACCTCGCGGCCCGACGCCATCACGGTCAGCCAGCGGCAGGTGTTCTCCAGCTGACGCACGTTGCCCGGCCAGGGCAGGCGCTGCAGCTCCGCCACCACCTCGGGGCGCATGGTCTTGGCTTCGACCCCCAGTTCCTGCGCCACCTCGGCCATGAAATGCTGCACCAGCAGCGGGATGTCCTCCGGGCGCTCGCGCAGGGACGGCACATGGATCCGGATCACGTTCAGACGGTGGAACAGATCCTCGCGGAACAGCCCCGCGCGCACGCGTTCCTCCAGATCCTGGTGGGTCGCGGCGATGATGCGCACGTCCACCCGGATCGGCGTATGGCCACCCACGCGGTAGAAGGTGCCATCGGACAGCACGCGCAGCAGCCGGGTCTGCAGGTCGAACGGCATGTCGCCGATCTCGTCGAGAAACAACGTGCCACCATCGGCCTGTTCGAAACGGCCCTTGCGGCTCTGGTTGGCGCCAGTAAACGCACCACGTTCGTGGCCGAAGAGTTCACTCTCCAGCAGATCCTTGGGGATGGCCGCGGTATTCAGGGCAATCAGCGGCTGATCGGCGCGCGGGCTGTGCTGGTGCAGGGCACGGGCGACCAGTTCCTTGCCGGTGCCCGACTCCCCGTTGATCAGCACGGTGATGTTGCTGCGCGACAGGCGGCCGATGGCGCGGAACATCTCCTGCATCGCCGGGGCCTCGCCGATGATCGGGGTTTCCTCGATCTCGGGGCCAGCGGTGCCGTTGTCCTGCCCGGCGCGCCGCGCCTCCAGTGCCCGCTGCACCAGAGCCACGGCCTCGTCCACATCGAACGGCTTGGGCAGGTACTCGAAGGCCCCGGTCTGGTAGGCGCCCACGGCGCTCTCCAGATCGGAGAAGGCCGTCATGATGATCACCGGCGGCGGATCGGGGCGCGTCTGCATGCGCGCGAGGAAGTCCAGGCCATTCAGGCCCGGCATGCGGATATCGGCGACGATGGTGTCCGGCACCGGGTCCCGGTCGAGCGCCGCCCAGGCGGCGTCCGCGGTCTCGAAGCCGCGCACCGCGATCGCGTGACGCTGGAGGGCACGCTCCAGCACCCAGCGAATCGAGTCGTCGTCGTCAATGATCCAGACAGTGGGCTCCATCACTTCCTGGCCTCCCGGGCCTTCGGGGGTTCAAGGGGCAGCAGGATGTCGAACGTGGTCGCCCCCGGGCGCGAATGGCATTCGATCAGACCGTCGTGCAGCTGGATCAGGCTCTGGGCAATGGGCAACCCGAGCCCGGTCCCGGCGGCGCGGCCGGTCACCATGGGGAAGAAGATGCGTTCGCGGATCTCCTCCGGGATACCGGGCCCGTTGTCGCGCACGCTCAGCTTGGCGACCAGGCGGTGGCGATGGCCGGAGATGGTGTACTGGCGCAGGATGCGCGAGCTCAGGGTGATCTCGCCCCCGTCCTCCAGCGCATGCACCGCGTTCTGCACCAGATTCAGGATCGCCTGCACCAGCATGTCGCGATCGGCCTGCACGTCCGGGATGCTGGGGTCATAGTCGCCGCGGATCTTCAGCCCCAGCGGCAGCTGCACACTGACCAGGCCCCGCACGTGCTCCAGCACCTCGTGCAGGTTGACGGGCTCGCGCCGCGGCAGGTTGTTCGGCCCCAGCATGCGATCGACCAGGCTGCGCAGCCGGTCGGCCTCGCGAATGATGATCTGGGTGTATTCCTTCAGGCCCGAGTCGTCCAGTTCGCTGGCAAGCAACTGCGCCGCCCCCCGCAGTCCGCCCAGCGGGTTCTTGATCTCGTGGGCCAGCCCCCGGGTCACCGCGCGGGTGATCGCCTGCTGCTTCTGTAACTGCTCCTCGCGGCTGATGCGCTCGTGGCGATCGATCGCATTCAGCTCGAACAGCAACTGCCCCGGCTTGTCGCCCTCGCCACGGAGCGGGGTGATGACCACGTCGGCGAGGAAACTTTCGGCCCGCAGCGGCTCCATCTGGCGCGCGCGCAGGGTGATCGGCTGATCCAGCGTCAGCGCCGAGCGCAGGCGGCTGGACAGATTCCGGTCCAGCTTGAGCCACTGGCCCAGACCATGCCCGACGATGCGTTCGCGACTGAGACCGAGCAGCACCTCGGCGGCGCTGTTCATGCTCAGCAGGCAAAGCTCGGCATCGGTCACCAGCACGGCCGTGGAGAGGTCGTCCCACCAGGGCGGGGTGGCCGGGCCGGAATTGGAAGCGGGCGTGGTCATCAAGAGGCCTCAAGCAGGAATCGCGCCAAGCGGGAATCGCCCGGCGGGGCGCCGAAGCCGGGGGCACGGTCACAAAACGCAGCCGAATCGCCACCCCCCAGAACCTAAAACGCCCCATGATGGTGCAATTATAGCACCATCATGGGGCTTTGGTCGCACTATTTCAGTGCAGAGATCGAGGTTATCAGTTCGGGGCCGGCGTCACCGGCTGGGGCGCCCTGGGTGCCTGCGGGGCCCTGGGCGCCTGCGGCGCACCCCCGGGCGGGAATTGCTGCGGCCGCTGCTGCTGTTGCTGCTCGCGCGGAATGGCCATCCGCAACACGTTGAACTCGATGGTCGCGCTCGCCCCCAGCTCCTCGCCGGATGCGTCCACGATCCGGGCCTGCAGCGTATGCTCGCCGCGGTTCAGCCCCTCGAAGGTCGCCGTGGGCGACTGGCCCTCGCCCGCCTCCTCGCCGTTCAGCACCCAGATCACGCGATGGCCGGCGTCGGCATCCAGCGCTGGCTCGAGATCCAGCTCGGCACTCACATTGCCGTCGTTCGCCCGCACCCCCGAACCATCCTCCGGACGGGCAATTGCGACCCGCGTGTACGCACCCTCCGCCTCCGGCTGACCGCGGGGCCGCACGGGCCGCTCGAGAATCTCCCGCGCACCTTCCAGCGGGACCGCGCGCATGGGCTCGCGCACGTCCACGGGCTCGCTGGCGCGCCCCTCGGGCGGGCGGTCGCCAAAATGGACATTGCCCTGATCGTCGGTCCAGCGGTAGACGTCGGCACTCGCAAGCGCCGGGGCGAGAAGGACAGCCAGCGACAAGGCCAGCCAGAGCGTGGTTCGGAACATGGGTCTTCCTCCTTGGGCGGGATGGCGCGGCACCACCACCCTGCCTCCCGTGTACGTTCGGACCACCACAAGCCCGGAAGCTCCCGCGCCACCGGCACGGGCCAGCCGGGATCAGGCGGCCGCGCGAACCCAGACGCCCTGCAGCCGCGCCGCATCGGCCTGCAGGGTCGCGAGGCGATCCCGCTCGGCCGCCGCGGCCGTTCCCGACTCCAGCGCGGACAGCCAGTCATCCAGCGCAGCCAGGCGGAGCATCGTGGGCGCCGCCCCGCGTTCGATTGCAGTCAGTGGCCGCCGGGCATTGAACCCGGCCAGCACGGCCCGGTACCGATCGGCATCCGGCTGTCCGGAGGCGTCCACGGCGAGCGCCAGGGCGATGCGCGCGAGCTGCCAGAAGGCCGGTACCGGCGCGGGCGGGATCACCAGATCGGCAAGACCGGCACCTTCCGGGTAGATGCGCACGGACTGCCAGTAGCTTCCCGCCAGCGGCAGGTCCTCGAAACGGTAGAGCCCCTGGTGGTGCAGCTCGGCGTCCAGGATCGCCCGGGACTCGGCATCCAGCGTGGACGCCATCGCATCGGCGCGCTCGCGCATCTGCTGCTGCAGCACCCCGCGCCGGTAGCCCTCGCCGACGGGCAAGGCCCCGGCCGTGTGACGCCCCTGCCAGTCGGCGGCGCGCTCGCCCAGGGCCTCCAGACTGCCGGGCCCCTCGGCCGCAACCGCGCCCTGCGGCGCCTGACCGCGCTCCAGCACCAGCAGGACCTCACCAGAATCGGGATCCGCACCCCGGCCGATCACGCGACCGCAGCCGCCAGGTACCTCGCCGAGCGCGGATTCGAGCGCCGGGGCCACGGCGGCTGCCAGGCGCAGACACTGCACCGGCCGGCCATCCAGTTCGAGGCCGCTCGGGCCATGGGTCAGGGCCAAGCCGGTCGCGTCGGCGCAGGCCCGGGTCTCGGATTCGTTCTCTACCATCGGAAAATCACCCAGGAAGGGGGTACGAAGTTGGGGTCGAGCTCGTTGCGACGGCCGTCCAGCGTGCCGTCGCCCGTGGTGTCGATCAGGTAGTAGGTCGGGCCCACGGCGGGCGTGACCTCGACCATCACCAGCTCGCCACCCATGCGGTATTCGCGCCGGGTCTCGCCGTCGCGCTCGATGATGATGATGTCGGCGTCCTCCAGCGAGCGCTGTTCGCGGGCGCGTTCATCCAGCACCGGGGGCGGCGGATCCGCGCCCTCTTCAAACTCCGGCGGCGGCGGGGCATCCCCCCACTCGCGGTCTTCCTGCGCCAGCGCCGTGCCGGAAACCAGCAGCAGGGCCGCCAGCAGCGACAGGGGCAGGCTCGCACGCATCGAGGTCATCATCACAGTTCCATCAGTCGTTTCTTTTCTTCCGCGGACGGCTCGAAGCTGCGCGCCTCGTAGTACTCGAAGATCACGTCCACCACGTCTTCCGGTGAATCTACCAGCGAGTATAGCTGGAGGTCTTCCTCGTCAATGGTGCCCTGCTCCACGAGCGTATCCCGGAACCAGTCGAGCAGGCCCTTCCAGAATTCGCTGCCCACCAGCACGACCGGGATGCGCCGGGTTTTGCCGGTCTGCACCAGGGTCAGGATCTCCGCCAGCTCGTCCAGCGTCCCGAAGCCCCCGGGCAGCACCACGTAGGCCGAGGCGTACTTGACGAACATCACCTTGCGCGAAAAGAAGTGACGAAACCCCAGGCCCACGTCCTGGTAATCGTTCGCACTCTGCTCGTGCGGCAACTGGATATTCAGGCCGATGCTCGGCGAGCGCCCGGCGAACGCCCCCTTGTTGGCCGCCTCCATGATGCCCGGACCGCCGCCGCTGACCACCGCGAAACCGGCGTCCGAGAGCTGCCGCGCGGTTGCCTCGCCCAGCTGGTAGTAGCGATGCTCCGGCGGGAAGCGGGCGGAGCCGAAGATGCTCACCGAGGGCTTGATATGCGCCAGGCGTTCGAAGCCCTCCACGAACTCCGCCATGATCTGGAAGATCTTCCAGCTCTCGCGGGTCAGGGCGGAGTCATCGATCGGGCGCAGGCCCGGGTGTTCGGCACGTTCGCGGTTGTTCATGCAGCGGGTTCCCAAGGGTGAAGGCTTCAGCGTACCGGCGCCCCCGGGCGCGCACAAATGGTCGCGGCCCGGGCCGGGCCTGTAGAATGGCGCGCGTTCCCTGTCCGGATTCCACCTTCATGTCGCAAGCGCCTCTTGTCCTGGTCGACGGCTCGTCGTACCTGTTCCGCGCCTTCCATGCGCTGCCGCCGCTGACCGCGCCGGATGGCGCCCCGACCGGGGCGATGATTGGTGTGGCCAACATGCTGCGCAAGCTGCGCGCGGACTACGGCCCGGAACACATGGCGGTGGTGTTCGACGCCAAGGGCAAGACCTTCCGCGACGACATCTATCCGGAATACAAGGCCACCCGCCCGCCGATGCCGGAAGAGCTGGCCGCCCAGATCGAGCCATTGCACGAGCTGGTGCGGGCGATGGGCTTGCCGCTTTTGTGCGTCGAGGGCGTGGAGGCCGACGACGTGATCGCGACCCTGGCCGACCAGGCCGCCGCAGCCGGGCACGACGTGGTGATCTCCACCGGCGACAAGGATCTCGCGCAGCTGGTGAATGACCGCATCACGCTGGTCAACACCATGAGCGGGGTCACGCTGGACCCCGAGGGCGTGCAGGAGAAATTCGGCGTGGCCCCGGAGCAGATCGTCGACTACCTCGCGCTGATGGGCGACAGCGTCGACAACATCCCGGGCGTGGACAAGGTCGGCCCCAAGACCGCGGCCAAGTGGATCGCGAAGTACGGTGACCTCGACAACATCCTGGAACAGGCCGACGACATCGGCGGCAAGATCGGCGAGAACCTGCGCGCCGCGGCCGAGCGCCTGCCCACCTCGCGCGAGCTGATCACGGTCAAGCGCGATGTCGAACTGGACGTCGGCCCCGACGACCTCAACATCCGCGAGCCGGATCACGAGCGCCTGCTGGAGATGGTGCGCCGCTACGGCTTCACCCGCTGGCGCGCGGAGCTGGAGGGCAGCGAGGACGAGGCCGCCGGCGGCAATCCGGGCTCGGCGCAGGCGAAGGGCGACTACCGCACGTTGCGCGAGGAGGCCGAACTGGCCGAGCTGCTGGAGCGTCTGGACCAGGCCGAGCGGGTCGCCTTCGATACCGAGACCACCAGCCTGGATGCGATGCGCGCCGAGATCGTCGGCATGTCCTTCGCCTTCGAGCCGGGGACCGCGTACTACCTGCCGCTGGCCCACACCGGGCCGGATGCCGACCCGCAGCTGCCGCGCGCGGAGACGCTGGAACGTCTGAAGCCGTGGCTGGAATCCGAGGACCACGGCAAGCTGGGCCACCACCTGAAGTACGACCGCAACGTGCTGGGCAATCACGGCATCACCCTGCGCGGCATCGTCGACGACACCCTGCTCGAGTCGTTCTGCCTGGACGCCGGCGCCAACCGCCACGACCTCGACTCCCTGGCCGAGCGCCACCTGGACTACCAGACCACGCATTACGAGGACGTGGCCGGCAAGGGCGCGAAGCAGATCCCGTTCGCCGAGGTGGATATCGGCATCGCCACCGATTACGCCGGCGAGGATGCCGACATCTGCCTTCAGCTGGATGCGGTGTTCCAGCCGCGCCTGCAAGAGGCTGAAGGCCCCGCGTTCGTCTACCGCGAGATCGAGATGCCGCTGGTCCCGGTGCTGGCGGATATCGAACGCGTGGGCGTAAAGGTGGACCCGGATCGGCTCGGCGAGCAGAGCCAGGAGCTGCTGGCCGAGATGGAGCGCATCGAGCGCGAGGCCTTCGAGGAGGCCGGCGGCGAGTTCAACCTCGGCTCGCCCAAGCAGATCCAGGAGATCCTGTTCGAGCGCCTGGGCCTGCCGGTGCTGCGGCGCACCCCCAAGGGCCAGCCCTCCACCGCCGAAGACGTGCTGGAGCAGATGGCGGACGACTACCCCCTGCCGCGCCTGATCCTCGAACACCGCGGTCTGTCCAAGCTGCGCAGCACCTACACCGAGACCCTGCCACGGCGCATCCACCCGGAGACCGGGCGGGTGCACACCTCCTACCACCAGGCGGGGGCAGCCACCGGGCGGCTGTCGTCCTCGGAGCCGAACCTGCAGAACATCCCGGTGCGCACCGAGGCCGGCCGCCGCATCCGCCGCGCGTTCATCGCGGATGAGGGCCACCAGTTGCTGGCGGCCGACTACTCGCAGATCGAGCTGCGCATCATGGCCCACCTGTCGCAGGACGCCGGCCTGCTGAAGGCCTTTGCCGAGGGTCAGGACATCCACCGCGCGACCGCCGCCGAGGTCTTCGGGGCGGACCCGGAGCAGGTCTCCGGCGAGCAGCGCCGCGCGGCCAAGGCGATCAACTTCGGCCTGATCTACGGCATGTCCGCCTGGGGGCTGGCGCGCAACCTCGGCATCGAGCAGGGCGAGGCGCGCGAGTACATCGACCGCTACTTCAATCGCTATCCCGGCGTGCACGACTACATGGAACGCGCGCGCGCCTCCGGGCGCGAGAACGGCTATGTCGAGACCCTGTTCGGCCGCCGCCTGTACCTGCCGGAGATCAACAGCCGCAACGGGGCGCGACGCCAGCAGTCCGAGCGTGTCGCCATCAACGCCCCGATGCAGGGTACCGCCGCCGACATCATCAAGCGCGCGATGGTACGGGTCGCCGATGACCTCGCCTCGGCGAAAATCGAGGCACGCATGATCATGCAGGTCCACGACGAACTGGTGTTCGAGGTGGCCGATGCGGCCGTGGAGGACCTGACCACGCTCGTGCGCCAGGCCATGAGCGGGGCCGCCGAGCTCGACGTGGAGCTGGTGGTAGATGTCGGCACCGGCGCCAACTGGGACGACGCACACTAGATGTCGGATTCACTGGCCAAGGGGTTCAACCGGCTCGCCCCATGGCTGGTCGCGGTCCTGTTGCTGGCGACCGCCTGGGTGCTGGCCGAACGCTACCTGGACACCGGCGGTTCCGGCGGGATCACCATCGTCCAGCCGGAGGACTGCGACCTGAACGCGGGGCCCTGCAGCGCCGACCATCCGGCGGGCGGTACGCTGGCCCTGGCGATCACGCCACGCCCCGTGCCGATGCTGCAACCACTTGAGCTGACCCTGGAGCTGGACCCGGCGGCCCGGGGCAACCTCGGCGAACCCGAGGCCCTGGAGCTGGATCTGGCCGGGGTGGAGATGTACATGGGCTTCCAGCGCCCGCGGCTGGAACATACCGGCGACGGGCGCTACGTCGGCGAGACGACACTGCCTATCTGCACCACCGAGGCCATGACCTGGGCCGCCACCGTGATGCCCGCGGGCGATGCGGATGCAGCCCGGGTCCAGTTTCGTTTTGTCACCCGTCGCAGCCACAGCGACAACCCCTGAGGAGAACCGACATGCAGCGTATCCCGCTGAGCAGCCTGCTCTGGGCGCTGGCCGTGCTGGCGGCCGGCGCCCTGCTCGTCTTCGTGATGCTCCGCCCGGCACCACCCCCCGTGTCCCAGGGGGCCGACCACGAACGCCTGCCGGTGGCCGATGCGGTATCCGGCGGGCCGATCGAACTGCCCGTTTCCACCACGGGCGAGCGGTTCCGGCTGGCGGACCTGGAAGGGCAATACGTCTGGGTCTACTTCGGCTACACCGCCTGCCCGGATGCCTGCCCGACCAGCCTGGGCTGGATCAGCGCCGCGCTGGACCGCCTGCCGCCCGAGCTGGAGGGCGAGGTCGCGGCGGTACTGGTAAGCGTCGACCCGGAACGTGATGACCGCGAGCGCCTGGAGACCTATGTGGGGCACTTCCACCCGGCCATCCAGGCGGCGACCGGGTCCCACGAAGAGCTGCAGCCGATCACGGAACGCTACGGCGTATTCTACGAACGCACCGAGATCGACTCGGCCATGGGCTACGTGGTCGATCACAGCTCGTCCACCTACCTGGTCGGCCCGGAAGGCGACTTGCTGCAGATCTACCCGCACGGGACACCCGCCGCCGAACTGGTGGAGGGCCTGCGAACCCATGCGGAGGCCACCGGGACAGCCAACTGAGCCACACCCCGGACGGCAACGATGGATTCTGTGAAAAAATTCGCAATCGAGAGGCACGCGGCAGGAACTTTGCCCGCGCAGTGCTTTCTCACTTACTGAGCGCTCTAGCCCAGCGCGGCCCGCTTCTCTCCCTGAGCGGGCAATAGGCCTCTCTCCCCCCTGTAGAGGCCGAAATTAGCCCCGGTCCCACCCCAAGGCCGGGGCTTCTTTTTGTCTGCGTTTCGTGTTTGCGCTCAGCCGTCGGGTAGAAACGGGCCTCAACCGTTCGCGGGAGCCGACTCCGTATCATGCTCGGCCAGCCAGCCACCCAGCAGGCCGCGCAGGTCGTCGACACCCTGGTTCTTCAGCGAGGAGAAGGTCTGCAACGTCGCCTCGACGCCCATGGCCTCCAGCTCGCCATGCGCCTTGCGCAACTGGCGATCGGCCTCCTGGCGCGAGAGCTTGTCCGCCTTGGTCAGCAGGCAGTGCAAGTGGCAGCGCTCCAGAGGCACCCAGTCCAGGAGCTGGCGATCCAGCTCGGTCAGCGGCCGGCGGATGTCCATGATCAGCACCAGCCCCACCAGGCACTGGCGCGTCTGCAGATAGCCACCCAGAAGCTGATCCCATTCGGCGCGCTTGCCGGCCGACACCTTGGCGTAGCCGTAGCCCGGCAGGTCGACGAGCCGCCAGTGCTCGGCGGGCGGCAGACGGAAAAGATTGATCTCCTGGGTGCGCCCGGGGGTGCGGCCCACCCGCGCCAGCGCCTTGCGCCCGCACAAGGCGTTCAGGGCGCTGGACTTGCCGGCGTTGGAGCGCCCGGCAAAGGCGATCTCGACGCCCGTGTCGGCCGGGAGCTGGGCAATCTGCGCCACGCCACGCAGGAAGTCAGTTTCGCGAAATCGGGGTTCCATGGGGCGAGAGAGCGTCCTAGGGAAACACTGATGAATGTACACGCTCGCGCTCGAGTCGCTTTTGCGTGCGAACAAGGCGCGGTGAGTGAAGTGTAGCCGAGCTACATAAGCGAGCCGCAACGCCGGGCGCACGCAAAAGCGGCCGAGCCCCTGCTTTCAATGGCTTGTGGGGTTGGCACCCCAGGTTCCCCGATCCTGCGTTGCGCCGCTTGCGGGTAGAACCACTACCCGCTGCGCGACGCGCCTTGTCTCGGAAAACCTGGGGTGCCAACGCGAGCGTGTACATTCATCAGTGTTTCCCTTGGCCGAGTGCCGGACTCGGTTTATTTTTGAGCACAAATTAGCATTGTGCTATAAACTGCGCCCCTTATGTTGATCGCCCTACGATGGGGCACAAGGAACGGGTCGCGACCCGGCACGCATTTACAAGCAGGAGATTCTCCGTCATGAACCACAAGCTTTCCGCTCTCTTTGCTGCCCTGTCCGTATCCCTGCTGCTCCCGCTGTCGGCAGCCCAGGCGGGCGATCCCCAGCGCGGCCAGGAACTGTCCCAAGCCTGCGCGGCCTGCCACCAGGCGGATGGCAACAGCGTGAACCCGGAATGGCCCAAGCTGGCCGGCCAGCACGCCAAGTACACCGTGAAGCAGCTGCAGGACTACAAGTCCGAGCGCCGCGAGAACAGCCTGATGCTGGGCCAAGTGGCCAACCTGGACGAGCAGGACATGCGCGACCTGGCGGCCTTCTATGCCGAGCAGGAAATCAGCGCCGGCACCGCCGACGAATCGGTGGTCGAACGGGGCGAGCAGATCTACCGCGGCGGCATCCCGTCGCAGAACGTCGCCGCCTGCATTGCCTGCCACGGCCCGAACGGCAACGGCAACCCGGAAGCCATGTTCCCGGCCGTCGCCAGCCAGCACGCGCAGTACAGCGCGGATCAGCTGCGCTACTTCCGCAGCGGCGAGCGCGCCAACGACAATGGCCGCATGATGCGCAATGTGGTGCGCAACATGTCCGATGAAGACATCGAGGCCGTGTCCCAGTATATGGCCGGCCTGCAGCCGAGCAACTGATTCGGCTTCGGGTACGCCGCGCAGGAGTGGCGGCGAAGCGACCCAGGGAAGGGGCGGCCTTGGCCGCCCCTTTTTTGTGGGCGCAGAAAAACGCACCCAGTTGGAATGCAATCCTGTACAGGGGCGTCATGGTGGGGCGCGCGAACTCCCCGGCGGATCATCGGTCCACCTTCTGCTCGTGCAACGCCCGCGCAGTTTGTCTTGGAAATTGAACCCCTGTCGGGTTGCTTCGCATAGTCCGTCAGGCTAAAGCAGGTTTCAGCATGTCGAATAACGATCAGGCCGCCACCGCCGGCCCGGCCCCCGCATCCCGCCAGAAGGCCGCGCGCAAGCCGCGGCGCAGCCGCATACTGGTCGATTTCATGGGCTCGATGAGCCTGGCGATCACCCTCCTGGTGGCCCTCGCGATCGCCTCGGTCATCGGCACCGTCCTGGTGCAGAACGAACCGTACACCGAGTATCTGATGGACTACGGGCCTTTCTGGCACGAGATCTTTGCCGGGATGGGCCTGTATCAGGTGTATTCCGCGACCTGGTTCCTGCTGGTGGTGGCCTTCCTGGTCATCTCGACCTCCTTCTGCGTCTATCGCCAGACCCCCGGGCTGCTGAAGGACCTGCGCCGCTACAACACGCAAGTCAAGGAAAAGTCCCTGCGCTCGTTCCATTCCAGCGCCACCGGGGATCTCGACCAGTCGCCGGAGGAGTTCATCCAGCACGCCCACCGGGTGCTGAAGGCACAGGGTTTCAAGGCGCGCGAGAAGAACCACGACGGACAGACCGTGATCGCTGCCATGCGCGGGCGCTGGAACCGCATGGGCTACCTGCTGACCCATGTCGGCATCGTGGTGATCTGCGTGGGGGCCCTGGCCGACGGCACGACCCTGCTGAAGGTCAACGAGTGGCTGGGGAATCTCGAGGTCGAGACCCGCAGCGTACCGATCTCCGAGGTCCCGAGTTCGGCCTGGATACCGGACTGGAACCCATCCTTCCGTGGCTCGGTGGAGATCCCCGAGGGTGCATCGGCGAATGTGGTGTTCCTGCCGATGCGCGAAGGCTACTTCGTGCAGGAGCTGCCCTTCCGCATCGAACTGGAGGAGTTCCGGATCGAACGCTTCTCCACCGGTGCCGAAAGCTCCTACGAGTCGGACCTGATCATCCATGACCCGAACCGCGACGAGCCACTGCGACACACCATCTCGGTCAACCACCCGTTGATCTACAACGGCTTCGCGATCTACCAGGCGAGCTTCGCCGACGGCGGCACCCGCCTGGATATCGACGCCATCCCGCTCGGCGCCGAGGCCCTGCGCGAGCTCGAGGTGCCGGGTCGTGTGTTCCGGGAGGTGGAGATCCCGACGCCGGACGGCGACACCCGGACAATCGAGTTCACCAACTTCCAGCTGGAGAACGTGGTTCCGCTGCTCAACGAAGAGGGCGAGCGCGAGAACCGCCATATGGGCCCGAGCTTCGATTTCCGCCTGATGGACCGCACCGGCCACGGCCTGCACTACCGCAACTACCAGCGTCCGGCCCTGCAGGAAGGGGCGATGTACTTCCTCAGCGGCGTGCGCGAAAGCCCGGCGGACGAGTTCCACTACCTGTTCCTGCCGGCGGACGCAGACGACTCGCTGGAACGCTTCCGCACCTACCTGGCCATGCTGCACAACCCCGAGGTGCGCAACGAGATCGCCCGCCAGGTGGCGCGCGATGACGAGACGGTGCCCAACGAGCAGACCCAGGCCATCGCCCGCACGACGGCCGAGCTGATGGGGCTGTTCGCCGAGGGCGGCTACATGGCCGTCAACAACGAGATCGAACGGCGCGTACCGGGCGAGCGCATCGACGAGGTGCGCGACCTGATGATCCGCATCCTGCACGCCGGCCTCCAGGGGCTTTACATGGAGGTCCTGCAGGACGAGGGTGTAGTCTCGATCCAGGAAGAAGAGCAGCGTTTCCTGGAAGATACGATCTCGGCAATCAACGCGATCAGCCTGTATCAGTCGCCGTTCTTCTTCCACCTGAAGGATTTCGAACACCGTGAGGCGTCCGGCCTGCAGATCGCACGCGCCCCCGGCCAGAGCACCGTCTACACCGGCAGCGTGATGCTGATCGTCGGGATCTTCTTCCTCTTCTACGTGTCCTATCAGCGCCTGTGGATCATGGCACGGCGGAGCGAGAACGGCGAAGGCACTCACGTGGTGATGGCCGGCACGAGCAACCGCCACCAGGTGGAATTCGAGGAACGTTTCGCGCATCTTAAGAGGTGGATCATCGATCAGAAGCCGGTCGATGGCGCCAGCGACGGCACCCATGAGTCCAACAACAAAAACGACTAAAAGCTAAGCAGTCGGAGGAGCACCCCATGTCAGTCCCCCACGAGGCCCTGGATTTCGAACGGCCCGGCATCTTCCGGCGCATCCAGCCGCGCGACTGGGCGTACATCGCCCTGACGATCGCCGTCGGCCTGATCGCCTTCTGGCAATACGGCCACATGATGGACCGCTACGACACCGGCGGCCTGATCCTGGCAGTCGGCCTGAGTGCCTGGATGGGCTGGTTCTGGCGCCCGTGGCAGGCCTTCTCGATCATTGTCGGGGTCCTCGCACTGTTCGGTATCTGGATGTACGGCGACGACCTCGCCCGCGGGAGCACCAACTTCTGGCTGAACTACGTCGGTTCGGGCCAGGCCGGTGTCATGTGGATGAGCGTCTTCCTGTACCTCTCCACCGTCGCGTACGTCACCGGGCTGTTCAGCCGCTCCGACTTCCCCACCCGCGTCGGCGGCGCGTTCGCCTGGATCGGTGCCGGGGCCGGGCTGATGGCCCTGCTGGTGCGCTGGCGCGAGATCTACCTGACCGATCCGACCTGGGGCTATATCCCCGTCGCCAACCTGTACGAGGTCTTCATCCTGCTGGCCGCCCTGACCACGCTGATGTACCTCTACTACGAGAGCCGCACCGGCCAGCGCACCATGGGTGCGTTCGTCATGCTGGTGATCGCCGCATCCGTCACCTTCCTGCTGTGGTACATGTGGGACCGCCAGGCACACGAGATCGAGCCGCTGGTGCCCGCTCTGAACAGCTGGTGGATGAAGATCCACGTGCCTACCAACTTTGTCGGCTACGGCGGCTTCGCCATCGCCGCGATGCTGGGGGTAGCCTATCTGGTCAAGCATCGGCTCGAGCGCACCCGGCCCGACGCCGCCCTCACCCAGCGCATCCCGAGCAAGGAAGCGCTGGACAGCGTGATGTACAAGGCCATCGCGATCGGCTTCGCCTTCTTCACCATCGCCACTGTGCTCGGCGCGATGTGGGCCGCCGAGGCCTGGGGCGGCTACTGGACCTGGGATCCGAAGGAGACCTGGAGCCTGATCCTGTGGCTGACCTACGCCGCCTGGCTGCACATGCGCTTTACCAAGGGCTGGCGCGGACCGGTCATGGCCTGGTGGGCGATCATCGGGCTGTTCGTCACGACCTTCACCTTCCTGGGTGTGAATATGTTCCTGTCCGGCCTGCATTCCTACGGAGAGCTGTAAATGAAGCGTCGTGAATTCATGGGCGCCGTGGGCGGCGCCGGCCTGCTCCTCGCCACCGGCACCAGCCTCGCGGCCGAGTTCCGCGAGGGCCAGCACTACCGCGCCATCCAGCCCCCGCTGGATACCGGGCTGGAGGACGGCAAGATCCAGGTGGTCGAGGTGTTCTGGTACGGCTGCCCGCACTGCTACGCCTTCGAGCCCAAGGTCCAGGCCTGGAAGCCGAACCTGGCCGACGACGTGCAGTTCGAGTACCTCCCGGCGCCGATGAACGACGTCTGGGCGCTGCATGCGCGGGTGTTCTACACCGCCGAGAAACTGGGCGTGCTCGACGACGTGCACCAGGCGTTCTATGACGCGATCCACGATCAGGGCCGCCAGATGCGCTCGGAAAGCGCGATCCTGCGCTTCATCAACCAGCGGGGGCTGGATGCGGACGAGTTCCGCGAGACCATGCGCTCCGACGCGATCCGCCGCCGGATCGTCGAGGCCACCGAGGCCGTGCAGGACTACGGCGTTGGCGGCGTGCCGACCCTGGTCATCAACGGCGAGGCCATCGTCTCCGCCAGCATGGCCGGCGGGCACGACGAGATGCTGGAAGTTGCTGATTTCCTGATCGAACGTGCCCGCGGCTAGCGCGCGGCATATGCCGCGGGCCGCCGGGGCGCCTTCAGCATGAGCACGCCGACCACCGCCCAGCGCCTGGTCGAATGCCTCGAGCAGGAGGGCGTCGAACGCATCTTCGGTCTGCCGGGCGAGGAGAACATGGCCGTTCTCGATGCCCTGGCCGACTCCTCCATCGAATTCGTCACCACGCGCCACGAACAGGGCGCCGCCTTTATGGCCGACGTCCACGGGCGCCTGTCGGGCAAGGCGGGCGTCTGCCTCGCGACCCTGGGTCCCGGCGCCACCAACCTGATCACCGGCGTTGCCGACGCCAATATGGATCACGCGCCGCTGGTCGCGATTGCCGGCCAGGCCAGCACCCACCGCCTGCACAAGGAATCGCATCAGGTCCTCGACCTGAAGGGCCTGTTCCAGCCGATCACCAAGTACAGCTCCAGCGTGGTCGAGCCCGAGATTCTCCCGGAGGTGGTGCGCAAGGCCTTCAAGTGGGCCGAAGGCGGCAAACCCGGGGCCAGCTTCCTCGAACTACCCGAGAACATCGCCTCGCAGCCGTGCCCCAACCCGCCCCTGCCGGTCCACGCCGGCCCGGCGGCCGTGCCGGCCGACGCCTCGCTGGAGGCCGCGGCCCGGTTGCTGAACGAGGCCCACCACCCGCTGATCCTCGCCGGCAACGGTGTGATCCGCTCCGGCGCCAGCGGGGCCCTGGCCACGCTCGCCAGCGCGCTGAACATCCCGGTGGCCAATACCTTCATGGCCAAGGGCGTACTGCCGTTCCGCCACCCGCTGGCGCTCGGCTCGGTCGGGCTGCAGAGCCAGGACTTCGTGAACTTCGGCTTCCACAAGGCCGATGTGATCGTCTGCATCGGCTACGACCTGGTCGAATACCCGCCGAGCTTCTGGCATCCGGACGGCGACCGCACCCTGATCCACATCGATTCGGCCCCGGCCGAGATCGACGGCCACTACAACGTGACGGCCGAGGTCCTCGGGGATTTGACGACCTGTCTGCACCGTCTGGCCGAGCAGGTCAGTCCGCGCGAGGAGACCATCCTGCGCCCGCTGCGCCAGAGCCTGATCGAGGACATGAACGAGCACCGCGACGACACCCAGGTGCCGCTCAAGCCACAGAAGCTGATCTGGGACCTGCGCACCGCGGCGGATCTCGACGCGATCATGATCACCGATGTCGGCGCCCACAAGCTCTGGATGGCGCGCATGTTCCGCTGCGAGCTACCCAACACCTGCCTGATCTCCAACGGCTTCGCCAGCATGGGGATCGCGCTGCCCGGCGCCATCGCCGCGGCCAAGCTCCATCCCGAACGCCAGGTCGTCGCCGTCACCGGCGATGCCGGCTTCCTGATGAACGTGCAGGAGCTGGAGACCGCGGTCCGGCTGGGCCTGAATTTCGTGGTGCTGATCTGGAACGACAACGCCTACGGCCTGATCGAGTGGAAGCAGGTCCGCGAGTACGGGCGCAAGGCCTTCGTCGAATTCGGCAACCCGGATTTCGTCCAGCTGGCCCGCGCCTTCGGCGCCCGCGGCGTTCGTATCGAACCGGGAGACAGCCTCGAAATGGCCCTGCGCGAGGCCCTGGTGGAGCCGGGCGTGACCGTGATCGACTGCCCGGTCGACTACAGCGAGAACATGAAGCTGACGGAACGTTTGGGCGAACTGGTTTGTCCATTCTGAGAACACGGACTTTCCCTCCAGCAGGAGACCTCTCGCGATGACGTCGATCGCGCCCGGCGACCGTCTTGCCACGCCCCCCGGCCCCGAAGGCGAGGCGCAACCGGAAACCGCCATCCCGGAACAACTGAGCTACCAGCACGAACAGGGCAGCCAGCGCCTGCGTCTGCTGAGCTTCAATGCCCAGGTGGGCATCCACTCCTCCCGCCTGCATCACTACGTCACCAACAGCTGGAAGCACGTGCTCCCCTATGGCGGGCGCATGGACAACCTGGACCGGGTCGCGCGGTTCATCTCCGAGTTCGATATCGTCGGCGTGCAGGAACTGGACGGCGGCAGCATCCGCAGCAATTTCGTCGATCTGGCGTCCTATCTCTCCGAGCGCGCGCAGTTCCCGTACACCTACAACCGGATCAACCGGGATCTCGGGCAGTTCGCCAAGCACTCCCTGGCCCTGTTCTCGCGTCTGGAGCCGGACCGGGTCGAGATGCACCGCCTGCCAGGCGCCCTGCCGGGACGCGGCGCGATCGAGGCGCACTACGCGATGGGCGACGGAGACGAACTGGTCCTGTTCCTGCTGCACCTCGCCCTCGGCAAGCGGACCCGCAAGTCCCAGCTGGCCTACGTCGCGGAACACATTCAGGACCTCCCCCACGCGGTGGTCATGGGCGATCTCAACTGCCAGCAGGACAGTGAGGAACTGCGCCAGCTGGTCGCGCGCACCGGCCTGATGGAGCCAATGGCCTGCCCCGCGACCTACCCCGCCTGGGACCCGCGCCTGGTCTTCGACCACATCCTGCTGACCCCCGACCTGCATGTCAGCGACGTGCGCGTCTACAACGTTGCGCTGTCCGACCATCTCCCGGTCGGCATCGAGATCGAACTGCCGCAGCGCCAGGCCCTTCATGATCCAGCGCACTAAACCGTTGCCCGTATACGGGTACGATCCCGGTGGCATGTACCCGTATTCCGCGTTTAAATAGACACGCCTCCTTTCCGGGATTTCCCGATGTCCGACAGCGATCTGCGTAGAACCATCATCGAGCTCGAACGCTCGCTGGACCGGGAACGGGCCCTGCAGGACACGATCCGCCGAGTCGCGCTGCGTTCGCTTGCGGTGGTGTCCGCCAAGGTGCCGGCACTGGAGGGCGCGGTCCGCGACCTGACCCGGGCCATCGAGTCCGACCCCGGCGACACCGCCTGGCTGGACCGCCTGAGCGGCCAGCTCGCTGACGCGGTACGTTCCAGCGACCATCGCCCGGATCTTGCCGAGGGCATCCTCGAGGTGGTGCGCCGCGGCCTGCACGGCTTCGAGTTCCTCGATTCCGAGGTGGACGCCCTGACCCGGGCCGCCGACCGCCGCGACAAGGCGGAGATCGAACGCACCCTCAACCGTCTGTTCACGGTCCTGCACGACAAGTGCCAGAAGGCCATGACCGAGCGCGAGGAGCTCACCGAGGTCGTCGGCGAGATCTGGCACCGCCTCGAGGATGTCGACACCGCCTTGTCCGAGGACGAGGCCCGCGGCGAACGCGCCCGCGAATCCGTGTCCGAGCTGCATGCCGGGATCTCCGGCGATGTCGCCCATATCAAGGGCCGGGTCGTCGACGTCGACGATCTGGCGACCCTGCGCACCGAGGTCAGCCGCGGCCTCGACCGCATGGTGGAACGGGTCACCACCTTTCGCGATGAACAGGAAAGCGAGCTGCTGGCAGCACTGGAGCGCAACCGCGCCCTGCGCTCCAAGGGCCGCAGTCTGGAGGGCCAGGTGCAGGCCCTGCGCACGCGCCTGGAACAGGCCCGCGCCGAGGCCACGCGCGACAGCCTGACCGGCCTGCCCAACCGCACCGCCTTCGAACAGCGCCTGGCCCAGCTCCCGGCGGAACTGAAAAAGGCCGGCGCCGCCTCCCTGCTGGTCTGGGACATCGACCACTTCAAGACCATCAACGACGAGTACGGGCACAGCGCGGGCGACAAGGTCCTGCGGGCGGTCGCCGAGATCCTGGCCGAAGGGGTCCGCGCACCCGACTTCGTCGCGCGCTACGGCGGCGAGGAATTCGTGATGATCCTCTACCGCGAGCCCGCGGCCGCCCATACACAGGCGGACACTATCCGCGAGGCGGTCGATCGCCTGATCGTGCGCGCCGGGAACACCCGGCTGAAGGTCACCATCTCCGCGGGCCTCGCCGGCATCAATCCCGCCGCGCCCCCGGAGTCGATCTTCGACGCGGCCGACCACGCCCTGCTCCAGGCCAAGAAACGCGGGCGCGACCGCATTGAACGCGCCAACGACTGACCGATCCCGGGAGACGCCATGCGCGGCACGCCGCCATCCCATCTGATCTTCGGCGAGGTCTTGTTCGACGGCTTCCCCGACGGCACACGCGTCCTCGGCGGCGCACCCTTTAACGTCGCCTGGAACCTGCATCAGCTGGGTGCCGCCGCCTGCTTCGTGGGCGGCATCGGCGACGACGCCGATGGCCGCCGCGTGCGGGAACGCATGCACCACATCGGGATGGATACACGCGGGCTGTACCAGCACCCCACGGCCCCAACCGGCGAGGTACGCGTCACCCTGGAGCAGGGCGAGCCGAGCTACACCATCGTCCCCAGCCAGGCCTATGACGACGTCCCGGCGGACTGGGCGGAGCAGCTGCCGGCTACGGCCATGCTCCTCTATCACGGGACGCTGGCCCTGCGCACCGGCAATCGCGAGCTGCTGGAACGCCTGCGGGCCCGCTCACGCCAGCGCTTCGTCGACGTGAACCTGCGGACGCCGTGGTACGACACCGATGACGTCCTCGCGCTGATCCGCGGCGCCGACGTGGTGAAGCTGAACACCGACGAGGCCGCGACCCTGGCCCCGGATGTCGCCGAGGCCGAGCGCCCGACCGCGCTGCTCGAACGGGCCGCGATCCGCTCCGCCCTGATCGTCACCCACGGGGCCGGTGGTGCCGCCATCCACGAGCCCGATGGCCAGCACTGGCAGGCACCCGCACCGCCCGTCGACGGGTTCCGCGACGCCGTGGGCGCCGGCGACGCCTTCGCCAGCGTCGCCATCATCGGGCTGCGGAACGCCTGGCCCTGGGCGACCACCCTGGAGCGCGCCCTCCGGTTTGCCGCCTCCGTCTGCACCCTGCAGGGCGCCACCACCGACGACCCGGCCTTCTACCAGCAAGCCACGCGCGAGTGGCCCCGGGCCTGACGACACGCCGGGTCGCCGGGACACAAAGACCGCACGGCGCGGCATATCCCGCGCACGCGGCCCCCTCTACGGTACAGGACAGGGCGATCACCGACGGATCGCCCGTTCGAAAGCCGAAGAGGAGAAATCGTCATGAATCATTCCACCCGCACACACATCAAGAACCTGGCGCTGAGCTTGGTCCTGCCCGTCGCCCTGGCGTTCTCGGCCACGGCAACCGCCGAGCACATCACTCGCATCCACCTGGAACAGCACAACGGCTATTTTGCCGCGGAAGAAACCCTCGCCGACCTGAAGGCGGGTGAGTACGAGTTCGTGGTCACCAACAAGGCTGGCAAGGTCGCCGGTTTCCAGGTCCAGAATCACCGCACCGAGGAAACCCTGGCGATGTTCCCGCTGCAGCCGGGCGAGACTGGATCGGCCCGAGTCACGATCAGCGAGGACGGCTTCCGGTATCGCTGCCCGATCAACCCGACCCCCTGGTACGAACTGGACAACGTCGGCCCCGCCGACGGCTGAGCCGCCAGATATCCGGGCCACACGGAAACCTCCGGTGGCCCGGGGTCCTGCGCGCACGAGGAGACCTTCATGGCCCTGCGACATACCTATTCTTCTGCAGCGGGTTTCAACCCACTGCCGCATATCGACCGCTGGCTGCACCCCTATCGACTGACCACCACCGTGATGATCCGCGGCCGCACCATCCACATTCACTGGACCGACCGGGCGCTCGAAGCCGTGGAAGACCGGGCAACCCCCCTCTACGTCGAGATGCAGTTGTATTTCTCTTGCGTGGTGAAGAAGCGGGTGCTGTTTTACGAGACCCCACCCGCCTCCGATTTCGTCGTGGCCGGCCCTCGGCTCCATGTGCGTGCCCGCACGGTGGAGTCCGATGTCTGCTCACCGGAGGACTTCGCAGCCGGCTATCCCGCCCGCCGCGAACTCTCCAGTGCGGGGGCCCTGCGCATGGTGCCGCGCACCCTCTGGCTGGATTACCAGGGCGGACAGTGGGTCGGCGAGATGGCCGTCGGCGGCCCCTGAATGCAATCCCGGACCCTGGAGCAGGCCTGCCGGACGGCCGAGCCTTACGCCCGCGCGGCGGAACGCCAATACTGATCCATAACCATACGCCCGGGTGTTACCCGAAGAGAGCCCCCCATGGGACAGTCCGGCTGGCTGATGGGCCTGATGGAATTCATGTCGCTGCTGTTCATCTTCGTGGTGGGCAGCGTGATCGCTGCGCTGGCGGTGGTCTATGTAATCGACCGCACCCAGCGGACCCAGGCGATCCGCCGCAACTACCCCGTGATCGGCCGCCTGCGCTACCTCCTGGAACATCTCGGCAAGTTCTTCCGGCAGTACTTCTTTGCGATGGACCGCCAGGAGTTGCCCTTCAACCGCGCGCAACGCAGCTTTGTCTACCGGGCCTCCAAGGACCTGGACACCACCGCAAGCTTCGGGTCCACGCGTGATCTCACGCCGGTCGGGTCGGTGTTCTTTGTCAACTGCCCGTTTCCCACTCTGGCAACCGATGCGGCCAGCAGCGAACCCCTGGTCATCGGGCCACATTGTCCCCATCCCTATGCGGCGCCCTCGCTGTTCAACATCTCGGGCATGAGCTACGGGGCCATCTCCCGGCCCGCGGTGCAGGCCCTTGCAGAGGGTGCCGCCCGCGCGGGCTGCTGGCTTAATACCGGCGAAGGCGGCCTGTCGCCCTACCACCTCGAGGCCCGATGCGACCTCGTGTTCCAGATCGGCACGGCCAAGTACGGGGTGCGGACCCCGGACGGGCGGCTGGATCATGACCGACTAAGAGAGATTGCCACCCTGGCGCCAGTACGCATGTTCGAGATCAAGCTGAGCCAGGGAGCCAAACCCGGCAAGGGCGGGCTGCTGCCGGGACGCAAGGTTACCGAGGAGGTCGCGCGGATTCGCGGCATCCCGATCGGCCTCGACTCTAACAGCCCCAACCGCCATGTCGAAGTCGACAGCGTGCCGGATCTTCTGGACCTGATCGCGGACGTACGCGCGACGACCGGAAAACCCACCGGGATCAAGTTTGTGGTCGGTGCCTACGGCTGGCTGGAAACCCTGTGCCAGGAAATCCTAGACCGCGGCCCCACGGCCGCACCCGATTTCGTAACCGTGGACGGAGCGGACGGCGGCTCCGGGGCGGCCCCCGGGGCCCTGATGGACAGCATGGGACTGCCCCTGCGCGAGAGTCTGCCGATGGTGGTCGACATCCTCGAGCGCTACGCACTGCGCGAGCGCATCCGGGTGATCGCCTCCGGCAAGCTGGTCACGCCCACCGACGTAGGCTGGGCGCTTTGCGTAGGCGCCGATTTCGCGGTGTCCGCGCGCGGCTTTATGTTCGCCCTCGGCTGCATCCAGGCCATGCAGTGCAACAAGGACACCTGCCCCACCGGCATCACCACCCACAATCCCCGCCTTCAGCAGGGCCTGGACCCGACCCACAAGGCCGTGCGCGTCGCCCACTACGTCCGCAACACCATCCACGAAGTCGAGGTAATCGCGCACTCCTGCGGCGTCCACGAACCCCGCGAACTGGAGCGCTTCCACGCCCGCATCATCGCCAGCCACGGGCAGTCCGTCCCACTGGACGCCTTCTACCCCAAACTGACAGAAAGCCTCACGGGCCCCAAGGTGCAGTCCGCTATTTCACACTCCCTACGCCCCCAAGACCCGTAGTAGGAGGCTCCCACCCCCGCACCACACGGGAAGCTCAATCGCTCCGGTCCTCTTAACGTTCGCCGAGGCTCTCGCTGGCAGCGCGCAGCAGCGGTGCCAGGAAATACTCGATGATCCGGCGGTAGCCGGTCTTGATCTCGACGGTGGCCATCATGCCCGGGGCGATGCGCACGCCCTCGCCATGAACGTCCACGGTGTCCTTTTCCAGACGCACACGCACCACGAACACGAGGCCCTGGTGTTCATCCTGTACCGCGTCCTGCGATACGTCCGTGACCACGCCATCGATCGTGCCGTAGCGGGTGTAGGGGAAGGTCTGCAGTTTCACCTCGGCCTCCTGGCCGGCCCGCACGAACCCGATGTCCTTGTTGGGCAGGGTAGCCTCGACTTCCACTGCGCCATCCACGGGGACCACGACCATGAGCGGACTGGCGGGCTCCACGACACCACCCACCGTGTGCACGGCCAGTTGTTCCACGGTTCCATCCACGGGGGCGCGCAAGCGTGTCAGGTCATCCAGACGGCGGGCCTTGATCAGTTCCTGGCGCAGGGTTTCGGCATCCGATCGTGCCCGGTGCAGGGTATCCAGCGCCTCGCGGCGGCTCTCCGCCTGCAGGGCCTTTCGCTGCTCCCGAACCTCATGCAGTGCCGCTTCGGCCTCGGCGAGACGGGCCCGCTGCGCGGCTAGCTGGTGCGTCGTCTCAATGTAGTTCTGTTGCAGCTCCAGCTGCTCGTGCGCGGCGGCCATGCCCTGATCGGACAACTGCCGCAGATCTTCGCTGCGGCGCCGGATAATCGGGATGGTGTTTTCCAGGCTGATCACCATCGCCCGCGTGGCTTCCATCTCCTGCTCGCGGCGCGCGGTTTCCGCATTGAGTTGCTGGATGCGCGCCCGGTAGTGATGGACATGCCCGACCAGCACGCGCTCCTCGATCTGCCGGGCGTCTTCCGGGACGGGGTAGTTGGTGTTCAGGAGCGGGATGCCCGCGTCGGTCTCGAGGGCCTCCAGAAAGGCTTCCGACCGGGCGACTGCCAGACGCGCGGACCGATATTCCACACCCAGGCGTTCCAGATCGGCGCCGGGCAGGGTCGGGTCCAGTTCGACGAGAATTTCTCCCGCCTGCACGCGCTGTCCATCGCGAACGTGGATGGCATGCACGCTGGCGGTTTCGGTCGCCTGAATGGTCTGGGTGCGGCCATCGGGCACCACGCGGCCCTCCGCGACCGCAACGATGTCCATCTGCCCGAGCGTGGCCCAGATCACCGTGAGTACGGCCAAAAGCACGATCACACCCATGATCACCCGAGGTAGCGGGTGGATCGGCGTTTCCTGCAGCGACATCGCTGCGGGAAGGAACTCCTGCTCGTAGGGCTGCCGCCGGGGCGGATCCATTTCCCGGCGACGCGCCCACGCACGCGCGAACACCCGCCGATAGCGGCCGCCAATGTCACCCCAGGCCTGGCGCAGCATCCCCATGGGTCACCTCACTCGCGCTGCAGACTCAGCAGGCCGGCATAGATCCCGCCCGGCCGCTGGGCCAGTTCGTCGTGCGAGCCCGATTCGACAATCTGCCCATGATCCATCGCGATGATGCGGTCGGCCCTGCGCACGGCACTCAGGCGGTGGGCGATGATGATGACCGTCCGCCCGCGAGCAATCCGCTCCATATTCTGCTGGATGACCCGTTCCGACTCGTAGTCCAGTGCGCTGGTGGCCTCGTCGAAGATCAGGATGCGCGGGTCATTCATCAGCGCACGGGCAATCGCGATCCGCTGGCGCTGCCCGCCGGAGAGGCTCGAGCCGTGCTCGCCAACCGTTGTGTCGTATCCCTCTGGTGTTTCCAGAATGAAGTCATGTGCGCCCGCCAGCCGGGCGGCGGTCATCACCTGCTCCAGCGGGGCGCCGGGGCTGGCCAGGGCGATGTTCTCGCGAATGCTGCGATTGAACAGCATGTTTTCCTGTTGCACGACCCCGACCTGCCGGCGCAGCGAACTGATCTCGGCGACCGCGAGATCGGTGCCATCGACCAGAACACGCCCGCGCTCCGGGACATGCATGCGGGCAATCAGCTTCGCCAGCGTACTCTTGCCGGAACCCGAACGTCCGACCACGCCAATTACCTGGCCAGGGGGGATCTCCAGGCTCACACCGCGCAGGACCTCGGGCCCGTCGGGACGATAGCGGAAATGCACCTGGTCGAACTCGATCCTTCCCTCCAGTCGCGGCAGGCTGCTGCGGTTGGCAAAGGAGGACTCCGTGGGCGCATTGAGGATGTCGCCCAGACGCTGCATGGAAATCCCGACCTGCTGGAAGTCCGTCCACATATTGGCCAGGCGCATGATCGGCTGGGCGACCCGAGCGGCCAGCATGTTGAAGGCAATCAGCTGACCCACGGTCAGGTCTCCCTCGATCACCAGACGCGCACCCAGCCACAGCGTGCCCACGGTCACCAGTTTGCCCACCAGCGAGATCAACTCGCGCGCGATGGTCGAAAGACGGGTCGTGCGAAGTCCGGCGGATACATAGCCGGACAGCTGTTCATCCCACTTCTTGGTGGTCTGCGGCTCCACCGCCATCGACTTGAGCGTGTCGATGCCGTTGATGCTCTCGACCAGAAAGGCCTGATTCTCCGCCCCGCGGTTGAACTTCTCGTGCAGGCGCGCCCGCAGCGGCGGCGTGATCAGCACGGAGATCAGCACGTACAGGGGCAGCGAGGCGAGGACGATCAGCGTCAGCCAGCCGCTGTAAAACAGCATGACCGCGATGAAGACCACGGAGAAGAACAGATCGAGCAATAACGTGAGCGCGTTGCCCGTCAGGAACTCGCGGATGTTCTCCAGCTCCCGCACGCGCGCCACCGAATCGCCCACACGCCGCGATTCGAAATACCCCATGGGGAGGTTGATCAGGTGCCGGAACAGACTGGCCCCAAGCTCGACGTCGATGCGACTGGCCGTGTGCGCCAGCACATAGCTGCGCAGGCCGGACAGCACCACCTCGAACACCATGACCGCCAGCAACCCGATGGCCAAGACGTCCAGCGTGGTCAGGCTGCGGTGCACCAGCACCTTGTCCATCACCACCTGGAAGAACAGGGGTGTGACCAATGCGAAGATCTGCAGGAAGAACGAGGCCAGCAGCACCTCGCCCAGCAGCTTTCGGTGCTTGACCAGCGCGGGCACAAACCAGGTGAAGTCGAACTTGCCAAGCTCGGCCGTCAGCGAGGCCCGCGAGGTGAACAGGATCAGATCCCCCGTCCACAGTTCTTCCAGCGCCTCGCGCGTGATGCGTTCGGCGCGCCCACGACCGGGGTGCTGGACCAACACGTCCTGTTCCCCGGCGCGCGCCAGCACAAAGAAGCGCCCGTCCACGGCGTGCGCGATCGCGGGCAGCGGCGTGCGATCGAGGCGCGAAAGCGTGGTCCGCACCCGCTTGGCCTTCAGGCCGAGGTGCCGGGCACCGCACAGGATGTGGTCGCCATCGAACGGCTGGCCATCCGGCGCGAACTCGTGGCGCAGCTGTGCCGGGTTGGCGGCCACGCCGTGATACTGCGCCAGCATCGCGAGCGCGGTCAGTCCCGTATCGATGGCCCCGTTCTCGCTGTGCGAGTCCGTGGCCGCCTTCCCTGGCGAATCCATGCTGCCTCACTGTTATGCCAACGGCATCCTGGCGCTGGCATGCAAAAAGCGGCGGCCCCGTGTCGCGGGCCGCCGGATGTCCTGTGTAGAAAGTGGGCCGGCGCGTAAGCGCCGCCCCCCCACGAAGGGCTACTCGGTCACTGCCATGCGGATGCGACGACGGGCTGTAGCTGCTCCCGGTACGCCTCGGGAATACGGCTCTCGTCGGCCCCCGGCGGGTCGAATGCCGCCATGGCCTGCACCAGGTTATTCACCTCTGATGCCGTCAGGACCTCGCCACTCGAAAGCTCGACCTGATCCAGGGTCTCGCCCTGCGGCCCGAACCACGAGTCGACCGTGATGCGATCGTCCGTGCCGATAACCTCCACCGACAGATCGCGGCCATCCTGCCGGAACCAGAGTTGGTCCGCCGCGATATCCTCGCCCAGGAGCAGCGTGTCCTCGCCCGGGTCGCGGGCGCGCTCCACAATGCGGTCGTGGCCATCGCCGCGTTCGAAGAAGTAGGTATCGCTCCCGGCACCCCCGTACAGGACATTGTTGCCGCGACCGCCGTGGATGAAGTTGTCGCCGCCTTCACCGCGCAGCACGTTATCGCCGTCATTGCCGATCAGGACGTTGTCGAGCTCGTTGCCCCAACCGCGATAATCGCCATCCCCGATCAGCGTGAGATTCTCGACATGATCGGGCAGGCGAAAGTGGGTCTCCGCCTTCACCGTATCCGTGCCGCCATTCTCCTGGGCAATCACCTTGGTGCCCGGATTGCTCACCACATAGGTGTTGTCCCCGTCACCGCCATACAGGAAGTTGGCGGAGCGCCCGCCCCCGATCAGCACGTTGTTGCCGCTCACGCCATAGAGGTGACTGGGGCGCTCGGTGCCGATGATGATGTTGTCTTCATCGTTGCCACGCCCGACCCGGGCGTCTCCGACCAGCGTCAGGTTCTCCACGTTGTCCGGCAGGGTGTAGTCGAACGGGCTGATCACCGTGTCCGTGCCCTGGTTCGGCTTCTCGATGACCACGTCCTCCTCGCTGTTGAGGATGTAGGTGTTGTCACCGCGGCCGCCGGCCATCACGTTCGCGCCGGCCACACCGTTGAGGACATTGTCGCCGTTGTTGCCCTGGAGGTAGTTGTCCAGCACGTTGCCGGTGCCGTCGATGTCGGACGAGCCGGTGAGGATCAGGTCCTCGACGTTGTCGGGCAGGGTGTAGGTGACCGAGGAGCGGATGGTGTCGTGGCCCTCGCCGGGCTGCTCGATCACCACGTCGTCTTCGCTGTTGACCACGTAAATGTCGTCGCCCGCGCCGCCGATCATGATGTTGGCACCGGCGCGGCCGTCGATGTAGTTGTCGCCCTCCACGCCGTTCAGCACGTTGTCGCCGGTGTTGCCGATTATCACGTTGTCGAGTTCGTTGCCCGTGCCATCGAGATCCCCGCTGCCCATCAGCGTCAGGTTGTCCACGTTCTCTGGCAGGGCATAGTCGATGTAGGAGTGGACGGTGTCGTTACCCTCGCCGGGTTTTTCGATCACCACGTCATCGTCGCTGCGTACCACGTAGGTATCATCGCCCGCGCCACCGATCATGATGTTGGCGCCGCCACGGCCGTCGATGTAGTTGTTGCCCTCGACCCCGTTCAGGACGTTGTCGCCGGTGTTGCCGATGAGTTCGTTGTTCAGCTCGTTGCCGGTCCCGTGAAGATCCTCGCTGCCCTGCAGGTGCAGGTTCTCCACGTTATCCGGCAGGACGTAGTCGATATGCGACTCGACCGTGTCGTTGCCTTCGCCGGGCTTCTCGATCACCACGTCATCGGCGCTGTGCACCACGTAGGTGTTGTTGCCGCGGCCGCCGATCATGGTGTTGGCACCCGCCACCCCGTCGAGCCGGTTGTTGCCGGAGTTGCCAATCAAAACATTGTCCAGCTCGTTGCCGGTGGCACTGATCCCGCTGCGGCCCAGCAGCGTCAGGTTGTGCAGGTTGTCGGACAGGGTGAACGACACATGCGACTGCACCGTGTTGGTGCCATCCCCCGATTCCGCGATCACCTGATCATCCCGATGCCGCACCACGAACAGGTTGTCGCCGTCGCCGCCCACCAGGACGTCGGCATCCCGGCCGCCGTGCAGCCAGTTGTCGCCGGTCCCGCCGGTCAGGATGTTCTCGCCCTCGTTGCCGACCAGGATGGCGTTCTCCTCCCCGCCGGTCAGCTCGTCACCCTCGGTCGAGCCGAGCTGCAACGCGGACAGATCGAAGCTATGACCATCGGCGAAACGAAGGGTGTTGATCCGGTGGCGCTCGGAATCGGCGCTACCAAACCAGTTTTCGATGGTGACACTGTCGCGGCCGTTGCTGTGCGCCAGCACCAGCGAACTGCCCTCCGCACGGATGTCCAGATCGCCGGCGCGGATCTCCGGGCCGAACTCCAGCACGCTATGACCCTCATCGCCATGCATTTCGATGATGGTGTTATGACCCTGGCCCACATCGAAGCGGTAGGTGTTGTTACCAGAGCCGCCGTAGAGGATGTCGTCGCCCGAGCCCGCCTGCAGCACGTCGTCGCCATCACCGCCCAGCACCCAGTCGCCACCGGAGCCGGCGGTAAGCTCCACCCCGTCGTTGCTCGCGAACACAATTTCGGACGCGGCCGTGCCTTCGCCGTCGGTGCGCACCCCGTCCCAGCCGAAGTCGGCCAGGGCCTCCAGCACGGCCGGGTCATCACCGGCCTGTGCGAGCCAGTCGCGCAGCAGGCCATGGCTGTCGAAGCCCATGGGTGAGAGCTGTTCGCCGATGGCACGCTGCAGTTCCAGAAGATCCGCCACGCCACGGGCCGGGTCGGCATCGAACTGCTGGTTCAGGGCCTCCGTGGTGCCCGCGAAGTCGATACGGATGCCGTCTTCATCGAAGACCAGGTCCATCCCTTCCAGATAGGGCGCCAGGTGGGTCTGGCGCATCATCTGTGCATACATGGTGGTCTGCAGGATGTCGAAGGCCGCACGCAGCTCCCCCGAGGCCATGACCCTCGGGTTTGGACTCCCGTGCTGACGGAACTCCCGCCCCAGGAAGGCCTCCAGTGTGGCGACCTTGCGCCCGTCGATATGGGATCCCCGGCCCTCCGGGTCCACGTCACTGACGCCCGCCCACTCGTACAGCAGGCTCTCCATGCGGGCTTCGCGCGCCTTCACGTCGGTTTCGGCCATAAAGGCCTCAACCTCCCCGCGCAACTGTCCGCTCTCGTCCCGCACCAGCGCCTGATGCAGGTCATGCACCTCGCCATAGCCCATCAGGTCGGGCAGGATGGCGATGGCCTCTGGCACGCCCAGGCGCTCACGCGCCTCGGTGATGGCCGTATCCTGGATGAACCACACGTCCGTCGCCTCGCCTTCGCGGCCGTCGGCCCACTCGAACCGCCCGATCTGACGGTGCTCGTTGCCGTGCTCGTCCACGTAGGTGGAGTTGGTGTAACCGAGGTCGATGGAGCCGATGCCGACTTCGTCGAGGGTCAGCAGCTCGCCCTCGTCGACCACACCGTTACCGTTCGCGTCCTGCCACAGGCGCAGTTCACCCCAGGCCTCGTCGCCCGGGTCGATGCGGCCGTTGCCATTGGTGTCGTGGATCGCCAGCGCCTCGAAGCCATTCATGGCTGTCACGCCTTCCTCAATCTCGCTGGCGTTACCGAACAGCTCGCTGCCGGTCTCGATCTCCTCGTTCCCGGTCAGGTCCATCGCTAGCAGCGCATCCTCCGGCCCCACCCAGCCGGTCGCCTGCGCAAATCCGTCCCCGTTATGGTCGAACTGCACCCCGGCATCCAGACCCAGCGTGGAAATGCCGTTGCCGTCCAGATCCAGGATGATGGGAGAGGCGTGGGACTCGCCGCGGTTGAAGAAGTCGCGCACGTCGTCGATGAAGGCATCGGTCCAGAAAAAGCCCCAGGCAGACCGGATCATATCCCGAACCGCATCGGCCGCAGCCTGGGCCCAGTCCACCGAATCGTCCCACGTATCGGCCACCGCCTCTTTCGTGCCCTCAAAGACACCCGCAACGCTTTCCGTGACGCTATCCCACTGATTCCCGAACCACTCGGTCGCGGCGTCAGTCTGATCATTGATCGAATTCAGATTATCACGCAGCCAATCGGTGACCCGCTCGTCTTTCAACCATTCCCCTGCAAAATGCCCAGCAATAGCACCTGCCGTCGCGGCAATGGCAGCTGTAGCTGCCGCAGGGAATACTGCGGCTAACACAACACCCGTGCCGGCGGAGACAGCCACCCCAACTGCGATGCTCGCCGCAACCTTGGCGACCTTTGACGAGTCGCCTTCCGCTGCAGCTATCCCAAGATGCATGATACTCAAAGCGCCGGCCCGCGTGTTCGAAAACGCTTTGAATGATTTCAGATCATCGTTTGACATTCCCCCAAATTTCTTCCCAACGTCTTGAAGGGAACTAAGAAATATATCGCTTGCCGATGATATGGCACTAACGACATCGGTTCCGCTTGGCGAAGAATCATCAGACTCATCAGGTGGATTAGGGGTGACAACAATATTTAACACCCCTTCATCATCATAATACCAAAGCCTATCATCATGATCTGACATACTGTTTACCTCCCTGTAAAGCGTGTATCCGGACCACGCAGAGCGCGGACCACGACATCACGAAAAAACACAAGATGCTGGCCAAGTATTGCACCGATAAAACCGTACATTGGGACCCAATAAATCATTACCATGAAAGGGATCTCTTGCATGCTCGAGAGGCCGATCTTGTCAGCGGAATGGGTCACATCAGAAGAAAACGCATATAGCCCGATATAGACGATCACTAGCATCGGGACCCAACCGAATAGCAAGCCAAATACCATCTTGGGGGAAATGCCGTCATCAAGAATCTTTATTATCCCGGCGACCACCATTCGGCGATGATTAAAGAACAGAAATGAAGCCGCAACCACAACCGAATAAGCAAATCCGATGGCGAAAATATACGGCATCTGGTCTCTGAGACTAAAATTGAAATTGGTACGTCCTTGGGCTGCAGGAACATTGGCAAGCAACCAGTCGGCCGGGATACTCAGCCAAGGGGGCGGGTTATTCACGTCCATGTGATACAGGACGTACCACAGCAAAACCTTCGCCAGCACAGCAACACCCACCAATCCCCATCGCAGACGACACCATCGGCGATCTTGGTCGTCGGTAGACCCGGGCACACCCTCCAACCAATCAATGATGTATTGCTTCATGCCCATGCCACGCGCTCTACGGCAGGAGACAGCACCGCGAGGCCTTGAAAAACTCCAAAGGGAAGACCGAATGTCTGGCGCGAACCTTCGAGGGAAAACCAAACAGTTCGCCCTATGGGCCGCACCCGGTAAAGACGCAGAACCCCTTCCTTCGAGCTGCGCCGAGCGGCCCAACAAGCAATTCCTAGACCCGCGGGCGCTCGGCGATCTGCGAGCAAATCAGGCATCCGTCTCATGGAAATTGCGTGGCTGATCTGTTGCGACACGTTGCTCACCCTTTACGGTCTGACGCGGAATGATGGATCGGGGAGATCGATGTTCTCTCCGTCGGCAAGACGCACGGCGTGCAGGCTGTGGCGCTTGGGGTGGATGGAGCCAAACCAGTTCTGGATGCGGATGCTGTCCTCGCCGTTGCGGTGGGCGAGGATCAGTGCGTGGCCTTCCATCTGGATATCGAGGTCTTCGGCGCGAACACCCGGAGCCACTTCGATCACGCTACGGCCGCGGTCTCCGTACATCTCGATCAGGGTGTTGTGGCCGCTGCCGACGCCGAACCGGTAGGTATTGTTGCCGGCTCCGCCGTACAGGAGGTCATCACCGGGTCCGGGATGCAGGGTGTCGTCGCCCTCCCCGCCGAGCAGCCAGTCGCCGCTGGGTCCGGCCTTCAGCGATGCGCCACCCTCATGCGCCATCACGATCTCGCGCACCGCCGTGCCCTGGCCGTCCATGCGCACCGCATCCCAGCCCAGCGCCATTAGCTCTCTCTGTAGAGCAGGGTCGTTCCCGGCCTCGAGCAGCCAGTCGCGCATCAGGCGGTAGGGATCGAAGCCCATTGCCCGCAGGCGCTCGCCGCCAGCCCGTTCAAACTCGAACAGGTCGGTCAGCCCCCGGGCCGAGTCACGCGCGAAGGTTTCCTGCAGGTTGCTTGTTGTGTCGGAGAAGTCGAAGCCGAGACCGGATGCGTTCACGCGAAAGGCGATCGCATCGAAATAGGGCGCCAAGTGCGTTTGCCGCATGAGCTGGCTGTACATCTCGGTTTTCAGGATGTCGAAGGCCTTGTGCAGCTCAGCGGCACCGCCGGGGCGCGGATTCGGGCTCCCCTGCTGGCGGAAATCCCGCTCCAGAAAGGCCTCCAGCGTGGCCAGCTTGCGGCCATCGATGTTGGGCCCGCGGCCTTCCGGGTCGACGTCGGCGGCGCCGGCCCACTCGAACAGCAAGTCCTTCATGCGTGCGCGACGAGCCTGCACGTCGAGCTCGTCTTGAAAGGCGTCGAGGTGTTCGCGCAACCGCCCGTTCTCGTCATACTCCAGGGCTTTGCGAAGATCCGGCACGCGACCATAGCCTTGGAGATCCGGCTCGGATCCGGCGGACTCCAGAAGGTCCCGACCAGAATGATCGCTAAAGGACGACGAATCCGGCTGCCGTTGAGAATCCCCGGATGCAGGTTCCGGCGAGCCGTCACTCGAGGACCGCCCCATCGAGAATGAGCGGCCCGTGGCTGCGAAGTATCCTCGCTCGAACCCGTCGGCAAACTCGACCGCAAACTGGTTTATGCCGTTGCGAACATCGGGCACGTACGCGTACCCGGCACCCAGTCCGGCCAGCACCAGCAATACGGTAACCAGGGCCGGCTTCATGCGATCGCCTTCCGGGTGACCCGGGCAGTAACAGCCCAGTTCACGTGCGCAGGGGTCGATTGCGAGGGGCACCGGCCGAAGCTGCAGGACCAAGAAGCCTCAGGTCGGTCGTACGCGAGACACCCGAACTCACTAGGGCCTGCCCATGGAATGCTGGCAGGGCCTCCGCAGCCGGGTCCTTCTCGAAGTGTGGACGCGCCAATCCGTGGCGAGGTCATGGACAATCCCTTTCCATGAATAAGGCTGCGGATGCTGAATGGGCTTTGGATCCGTGTCAAGGCAAGCCAAATGAGCGCCTGGCTCGCGCACAAGCCGCCGCTGCTTCAGGTGGTGGCGGGCTCTGGCTGGACCCGTTCTGTCCGGTTACGCCCGTGGTCCTTGACCTGGTAGAGCGCCTGGTCGGCGCGGGTAAGGGCCTCGCGCAGGTGGTTCTACTCCAGGCTGATCGCCGGATGCGGCAAAAGGGGCAAGTCTGAACATCCCGTTCAGGCACCGTCATCGTCAACTACCCCTGTTTCGCCGCGCACCCCACTCCAGCCAAATAGCACAGTGCGACTTACCGCCTACGCGATGTGTTTTCCTCAGGAAGGTTGGTGGCCTATATTTTCTATAGAAATACCCGTTCTTGCCCTGGGAGGGCCATATGGAACAAATGGCAAACGCGGAGCAGCGCAAGGTGGTACTCACCAGGGCCGTCGCGCAGGCCGCGGCACGGCTCGGGATGAAACAGTCGGAACTGGCTCGGGCCCTGGGGCTGAGCCCCGCTACAATCAGCCGCATGTACGCCGGTGATTATTTCCTGGACGAGCGCACCAAGCATTGGGAGATCGCGGCCCTGCTGGTCCGTCTCTACCGTGGACTTGACGCCATTACGGCCGGCGACGAGCGCTCCCTTCGGGCCTGGATGCACAACCCCAATACCGACCTGCACGATGTTCCGGGAGATCTGGTGAGCAATGTGGCGGGGCTGGCTCGCGTAGTCGAGTATGTGGACGCACACCGCGCTCGCATCTGAAGCCGCGCCTGCGAACGGCGAGGGTTGGCGGGTGGTGGAGCATCAGTACACCGTGTCCACCCGGAAGCTCGTGAATACCCGGGACGAGCAGGAAGTGCTGGAGGCGATCCTGGAGGAGACCAAGCCCGCCTTTCCCGCCGATACGGCACATCTGCATTACCTCCTCAAGACGCCGTTCCGCTATCCGCCATCACCGTTCGGTTCCCGGTTCCGCCGGCCACAGGAGGGGGAGGGTGTCTTCTACTGTGCCGAAGCTGTCCGCACTGGACTGGCCGAGTTCAGCTACTGGCGGCGGCACTTTTTCGAGTCGTCCCCGGGTACACCGTTACCTGACGCCCACGAATCGCTCACGGTCTTCAGCGTCGCCTGGCTAGTAGTGTGCTGAGTTGTGTGCAGAAGCTGGCAGGAGGTGAGCGGCCATGGTATTCGGGTTGGTTAGCGACCACCTGAACCCCTCAAGGAGGGCGAGACCATGACCACTCACAAGAGCCAGGCTACTGCGGATCGCACGTCACTGCGAGCGTTATTGGGGACAGACGAGGAACTGATGCGCACGCTGGTGCGCGAGGCGGTCCAGCAGGTTCTGGA